>JAKAEN010000034.1 GCA_021818355.1 Actinomycetes bacterium
CCGATCGACATACCCTGCCCGATGCCGCGCTGGGTGATGAGCTCCCCCAGCCACATGACCATGGCCGTCCCTGCGGTGAAGGTCAGTACGATCAAGCCGACCCGGGCCACCGTGAAGTGCGGGATCAGGTCTACGGCCTGCCCGTTGGGAAGCAGGCCCGCGCCCCCGTTGTGGAATGCGAAGGAGAGGCCCGTCCCCTGCAGCAGCGCCAGTATGACGGTGAGGTAACGGGTGGTCTGCGTCAGCTTCTTCTCGCCAACCGCTCCCTGGTCACGCCATTCCTCGAACTTGGGAATGACCGTAGTCAGCAGCTGGATGATGATGGAGGAGGTGATGTAGGGCATGATGCCCAGGCCGAAGATGGCGAAGTGAGTAAGCGCGCCTCCGGAGAACAGGTTGAGAAAGCCGAGCACCCCACCGGCGCCGGCCGCACTCTCAACCTGCTTCAGCGCATTGAAGTCGATCCCAGGAACGGGCAGATTCGCGCCGAACTGGTAGACGATGATGATGAAGATGGTGAAGAGGACCTTGTTGCGCAGGTCCGCAACTTTGAAGATGTTCTTCAGGCTTCCAAGCATCCAAACCCCGTCGATTCCGAAGCGGCCGCGCCGCACCGCCTAACCAAGACTACAACCGCGGCAGGCAGTGCCAAATCCCGCGCTGATGTCATCGGCCCGAAATAAAAACAGGAGCCGGGGCGTGCCGCACCCGGCTCCGAGACCACACTCCTCGCCGGAGCCCTGTCAGCGGTTGGCGTGGGCGTTGCCCTTGACCGGCGGGCGACCGCCCGGATACGGCAAGGGGAGCACCACCGCGGACCCGCCGGCGGCGCGGATAGCGAACTCCGCGGCACGGGAGAACTTGTGAGCGCTCACCGTCACACCGGTTCTGATCTCGCCGTCGGCAAGGATCTTGACCAGGGAGTGACGCTTGACAATGTTGTTGTTGGCCAGCACGGTGGGGTCGATCACGACGATCCCCTCGTTGGCGAGCTCCTGGATCCGGTCCAGGTTCACGATCTCGTACTCCACGCGGAATGGGTTGTTGAAGCCCTTCAGCTTGGGAGTGCGCTGGGTCAGGGGCAACTGGCCGCCCTCGAACCCGACAGGGATCGTGTCGCGAGCGCCTTGGCCCTTGGTGCCGCGGCCGGCGGTCTTGCCGCCCTTGCCGGCGATACCCCGGCCGACCCGCTTGCGCTTCTTCTTGGAGCCCTCGGCGGGCGCCAGGTCATGCACTTTCAGCATCGGATGCTCCTATCAGACTTCTTCGGAGACTTCGACCAGGTGCGAGACCCTGGCCACCATCCCACGGATCTCGGGGCGGTCGGCGAGCTCGTTCTTCGAGCCGATCTTGCCAAGACCGAGCGCGCGCAGCGTGCCGCGGTGCTTCGGCTTGGTGCCGATGGCGGACCTGACCTGAGTGACAATCAGCTTCTTCTCAGCGGACACCTTCACTCCTAAACCTGCTCGACTTGCTTCTGCTTCTCCTGATAAGCCGCGTAGATCGGCCTCGGGATCACCTCGTCGGCGTACTTGCCACGCAGCTTGGCCACCTCATCCGGGCGCTTCAGGTCGTGCAGGCCGGCGATGGTGGCATGCGCCACGTTGATCGAGTTGGAGGAGCCAAGCGACTTGGCGACCACGTCGTGCACTCCGGCCATCTCGAGGATGGCGCGCACCGCGCCACCGGCGATCACACCGGTACCGGGGGCGGCAGGCTTCAGCAGCACGCGGCCGGCTCCAGCCACGCCGATAACCGGGTGGATGATGGTGTTGCCGGCCAAGGGCACCTCGAAGAGGTTCTTCTTGGCCTCTTCGATGCCCTTCTGGACGGCGATGCCGGCCTCCTTGGCCTTGCCGTAGCCCAGGCCGACGCGGCCGTTCTTGTCACCTATCACCATCAAGGCGGTGAAGGAGAAGCGGCGGCCACCTTTGACAACCTTCGCAACCCTGTTGACCTTGATGGTCCTCTCTTCAAACTCCGTATCTGCCACTTGTCAGAACTCCAATCCCTTGTTGCGGGCCGCATCGGCTAGCGCCGCAATCCGGCCGTGGTACTTGAAGCCCCCACGGTCGAAGACGACCTTGGTCACGCCCTTCTCGGCGGCACGCTCGGCCAGGAGCTCGCCCACCTTGGCGGACGCCTCGGCGTTGCCGGTGGCCTGGGTGCGAAGCGCGGCTTCCACGGTGGAAGCGGCGACGATAGTACGGCCAACCGAGTCGTCGACGATCTGTGCGACGATGTGGCGATTCGACCGGAAGACGGCCAAGCGGGGGCGCTCCGCGGTCCCTACGACCGTCTTGCGCACCCGGTGGTGCCTCTTCTTGCGCAGCGCCTGGCTGTTCACAGTTTTTTTAGACATTCACAGCTCTCCAAGTGCTCCGGCGCTACTTGCCGGTCTTTCCAGCCTTGCGCTGGACCTTCTCACCGAGATACCGGACACCCTTGCCCTTGTAGGGCTCGGGCTTGCGTATCTTCCTGATGTTGGCGGCCACCTGGCCGACCACTTCCTTGTCGATTCCCCTGACCACAACTCTGGTCGGGGTGGGCACCTCGAAGGTCACACCCTCCGGAGCGACCACGGGGACCGTGTGGGAGAAACCGAGCGAAAGCTCGATCTCCCCGGGGCCCTTGGCAACGGCGCGGTAACCGACGCCGATGATCTCGAGCTCCTTGGTGAACCCATTGGTCACGCCGGTGACCATGTTCGCAACCAGGGTGCGCGAGAGGCCGTGCATGGCCTTGGACAGGCGCTCGTCGTTAGGACGCTCCACAAAGAGCGTTCCCTCCTCCTGCCGGACGGTGATCTCGCCGGGCAGCGTGCGGGAGAGTTTGCCCTTGGGCCCTGCGACGGTCAGCTCGTTCGCGCCGGAGATCTCCACGCTCACTCCTGCCGGCACTCCGACCGGAACCTTACCGATTCGAGACATACAAAGTTCCTTCGTTACTGCGTGCCGCTACCAGACGTAGCAGATGATCTCGCCGCCCATGTTCTGCTTGCGCGCCTCACGGTCGGTCATCAGACCCTTGGAGGTCGAGAGCACCGCGACGCCGAGGCCGCCCAGCACGCGCGGCACCGAATCGGCCCTGCTGTAAACGCGCAGGCCCGGCTTGGAAACACGCTGGATACCCGAGATGACCCTCTTACGCTCAGGCGAGTACTTCAGCCTGATCTCCAGGGAGTTGCCGGGCTTGCCCTCGGCCGGCTTTACCGAGAAGCTCTCGATATAGCCCTCCTTCTGAAGGATCTCCGCCAGGGCGCCCTTGAGCTTGGAGCCGGGCATTACCACGGTGTCGTGCATGGCCACATTCGCGTTGCGGATGCGCGTAAGCATGTCCGCGATGGGATCCGTCATCATGGCTGTCCCTCCTTCCTACCAGCTCGCCTTGGTGAGACCGGGGATCTCGCCAGCATGGGCCATCGTCCGCAGGCAGATCCTGCAGAGGCCGAACTTCCTGTAAACCGAGTGAGGCCTGCCGCAGCGGCCACAGCGCGAGTATGCCCGCACCTTGTACTTGGCGGCACGCTGCTGCTTCTCGATAAGCGCCTTCTTGGCCATCTTTTGAACTAACCCTCTCTCTTGAAGGGGAAACCGAACGCCGCCAGAAGGGCGCGTCCCTGATCGTCAGTCTCGGCGGTGGTCACGATCGAGATATCCATGCCCCGGATGGTGTCGACCTTGTCGTAGTCGATCTCGGGAAAGATGAGCTGCTCGACCACCCCGAAGGTGTAATTGCCGTGCCCGTCGAACGAGTTCGGGTCCAGTCCGCGGAAGTCGCGGATCCTAGGAATCGCGAGGGAGACCAGACGATCGAAGAACTCCCACATACGGTCGCCGCGCAAAGTCACCTTTGCGCCGATGGCGTTGCCGGCGCGCAGCTTGAAGCTGGCCACCGACTTGCGGGCCCTGGTCACCACCGGCTTCTGGCCGGTGATGATCTCGAGGTCGCGTAGAGCTCCCTCGAGCAGGGAGGCCTGCTGAGTGGCACGGCCCACGCCCATGTTGATGACGATCTTCTCCATGCGCGGAACCTGCATCACGTTGGGCAGACCCAGGGTCTCCTTCAGCTGCTGGCGCAGCACCGTGTTGTAGCGCTCTTTGAGGCGCGGAATCTCGGGGGCCTCTACGGTCACAGCTCACCTCCACACTTCTTGCAGACGCGCACCTTGACGCCGTCGGAGTTGAACTTGTACCCGACGCGGGTGGGTCCGTCCGCAGAGCAGATGATCTGGACGTTGGACGCCGAGATGGGCATGTCCTTGTCGATGATCCCGCCCTGGGTCACCTTGTTGTTCGGCTTGAGATGCTTCTTGGCAACGTTGACGCGCTCGATGATCACGCGGTTCTCGTTGGGGATCACGCGAGTCACGGTGCCTTCGCGGCCCCGCTCCTTACCTGCCAGCACCTTCACCTTGTCGCCCTTGCGGATCTTCACTAGAGCACCTCCGGCGCAAGCGAGATGATTCTCATGAACTTCTTGTCGCGGAGCTCCCGGCCCACCGGCCCGAAGATGCGGGTGCCGCGAGGCTGCATGGCATCGTTGATGATCACCGCTGCGTTCTCGTCGAAGCGGATGTAGCTTCCGTCGGCCCGACGCTTCTCCTTCTTGGTGCGCACCACGACGCACTTGACCACGTCACCGCGCTTCACGGCCGCGCCCGGAATGGCGTCCTTGACGGTGGCGACGAAGATGTCACCGATGCTGGCATAACGCCTGCGCGATCCGCCGAGCACCTTGATGACCAGAACCTCCTTGGCGCCGGAGTTGTCGGCGACCTTGAGGCGGGTTTCCTGCTGAATCACCTTGCACGCTCCACGATCTCGATGACCCTCCAGCGCTTGAGCTTGGAGAGCGGCCTGGTCTCCTCGACACGCACGGTGTCTCCGACGTGGGCGTCGAAGGTGGAATCGTGCGCGTAAAGCTTCTTGGTCCGCTGCACCGTCTTGCGGTAGCGGGGATGGCGCACGCGTTCGATGATCGCCACCACGACCGTGTCGGTCATGCTGTCGGAGATCACCGTGCCCTCGCGAACCTTTTGTCTTGCCTCTTCCACGGCCTTACCCTCTTCGGTCATCGGGCCACCTGCCCGCCCTGGGCGCCCTTGGCGCGCTCATTCTGGATGGTACGTAACCGGGCGATGTCCCTCTTCAGGGTGCTAACCCGCGCGGTGTTGGCCACTTGCGAGGTGGCCAGGTCGAAACGCAGGTTGAAGAGCTCCTTAGTGAACTCCTCGATGCGCTCGGCGAGCTCGGTATCGGCGAGAGCTCTGAACTCGGACGGCTTGGTCATAACTACGCACCCACCCTCTCGGAAAGGTTGTCGCGAACCACGACGCGCGCCTTCATCGGCAGCTTCTGGATAGCGCGCTCGAGCGCTCCCCTGGCCAGCTCCTCGGAGACACCGTCGAGCTCGAAAAGGATGCGGCCCGGCTTGACCACGGCCACCCAGAACTCGGGATTGCCCTTGCCGGAACCCATGCGGGTCTCGGCCGGCTTCTTCGTCACCGGCTTGTCCGGGAAGACCCGGATCCACACCTTGCCACCACGGCGGACGTGGCGGGTCATGGCGATACGGGCGGCCTCGATCTGGCGGGCGGTAAGCCAGCCGGCCTCGAGCGCCTGAATGCCGAACTCTCCGAAGTTGAGTTCGGTGCCTCCCTTGGCGACGCCGGTCCGGCGGCCACGCTGCACCTTGCGGTGCTTGACCTTCCTAGGCATCAACATGACTAATCACTCTCCCGCTTGAAGTGGGTGGTCTCGTGGGAATCCGGGCGAACTCGCTTCTCCAGATCCTCGCTGCGGTCCATAATCTTCTCGAGGCTCTCATCAGGCGCGGGCGCGGGCGCCGGCGCGGTCTGAGCCGCGGCGCGTCCCCTGGTTTCACCAGTGCGGCGGCCGCCGCCGGCGGAGACGATCCTGCGCGGACGCGCGGGGGCTTCGGGCGCGGGCTCAGCCTGGCTGGGAACCTTGTAGGGCACGATGTCGCCCTTGTATATCCAAACCTTCACGCCGATGCGGCCGAAAGTGGTGCGAGCCTCGCGGAAGCCGTAGTCGATGTCGGCGCGCAACGTATGCAGCGGCACCCGGCCTTCGCGGTAGGACTCCTTACGCGCCATTTCGGCACCGCCAAGACGGCCGGAGCACTGGATGCGCACGCCCTGCCCACCGGAGCGCTCCACCAGCTGAAGGGCTCGCTTCATGGCGCGACGGAAGCTCACGCGCCGCGAGAGCTGATCGGCGATGCTCTGAGCGACCAGAGCGGCGTCCAGCTCGGGCTGGGAGACTTCCTTGACGTTGAGCTGCACCTTCTCGTTCTGGATCAGCTGGCCCAGGTCGTGACGGAGCTCCTCGATCTTCTTGCCCTGGTGGCCGACGATCGGGCCGACCTTGGAGGAGTAGATGTCGACGCGGATGTCGCCACGCTTGCGCTCGATCTCCACTCGCGACAGCTGCAGGGTCTCGAGGCGCTTGGTCAGGAAGTTGCGAATCTTCCAGTCCTCGAGAACCGTCTCGCGATAGTTCTTGTCCTCGTACCAAGTCGACTTCCACTTGGTGGTGACTCCGAGACGGAAGCCGTACGGATTTACCTTCTGACCCATCAGTTCTTCTCGCTTCCCTCGGAATCCTCGCCGGCGGGCTCGGCCGATTCTTCGGCCTCCGCCACGGGGGCTTCGGTGGCTTCAGTCGCTTCGGCCTCCACGGCTTCGGTCGTCTCGGGGCTCTCGACCACCTCAGCGGTCTCGACCACCTCAGCGGTCTCGACCACCTCGGCGGTCTCGACTACCTCGGCGGTCTCCACCAGCGGTGTCTCGACTGTCTCCGCCTCGACCGGCTCGGCCTCGACCAAGGCGGTCTCCGTAGCCTCGTCGCCAAGCGAGCGGCGAACGCGGGCCGCGCGGCGCGCGGCACGGCGGGTCTCGTCGGCAGAACGCTTACGAGCCACCTCCACCAGGCGCTCGGGCTCCATGCGTGACACCACGATGGTGATGTGACTGGTGCGCTTGCGGATGGCGCCGGCACGTCCACGGGCGCGGGGACGGAAGCGCTTCATGGTGATGCCCTCATCCGCCCAGCACGCCGAGACGAAGAGTTCGTCGGCGGGGATCGAATCGTTGTTCTCGGCGTTTGCCACCGCCGAGGCCAGCAGCTTCAGCACCGGCTGCGCAGCGCCGCGCTCGGTGTAGACGAGAATGTCGCGGGCGGTGATGATGTCCTTGCCGCGGATCAGGTCAAGCACCTCGCGGACCTTGGAGGCCGAGGCGTGATGGTTCTTCAGCACTGCGCGAGTGCCGGCAGTGGTTGCCACGCTGCTCATCTCCTCTTACCAGCCTTTTCCTGGCCGGCGTGGTAGCGGAAGGTCCGCGTCGGGCTGAACTCGCCGAGCTTGTGGCCGACCATCGCCTCGGTGATGTACACCGGGACGTGCTTGCGCCCGTCGTGGACCGCAATTGTGTGGCCCACCATGTCCGGGATGATGGTGGAGCGGCGCGACCAGGTCTTGATCACGCGCTTCTCACCCTTGGCGTTCTGCTCGTCCACCTTCTTCAGGAGGTGGGAGTCCACGAATGGACCCTTCTTCAGGCTCCTCGCCATCTGCTAAACCCCTCTATCGCCTGGCGCCGCGGGTACGGCGGCGGCGGATGATCAACTTGTCACTGTCCTTGCGCTTGGCACGCGTGCGGCCTTCGGGCTGGCCCCAAGGCGAGACCGGGTGGCGTCCACCGGAGGTCTTGCCTTCGCCACCACCGAGCGGGTGGTCGACCGGGTTCATGGCCACGCCACGGGTCTGCGGGCGCACACCCTTCCAGCGGTTGCGTCCCGCCTTGCCGATGGAGATCAGCTCCGCCTCGGCGTTGCCGACCTCGCCGATGGTCGCGCGGCAGTCGATCGGCACGCGGCGCATCTCCGTCGAAGGGAGGCGCAGGGTCGCGAAGTCGCCCTCCTTGGCCACCAGCTGGATGGACATTCCGGCGCCGCGCGCCAGCTTGCCACCCTGGCCGGGGCGCAGCTCCACGTTGTGGACGGTGGTGCCGACCGGGATGTTGCGCAGCGGCAGTGCGTTGCCGACGCGGATGTCCGCCTCGGCGCCGGACTCCACCATCGCACCCACCGCCAGGCGAGCGGGGGCAAGAATGTAAGCCTTCTCACCATCCAGGTAGTGCAGGAGCGCTATGCGCGCGTTGCGGTTGGGATCGTATTCGATAGCAGCCACCTTGGCGGGAACCCCGTCCTTGCGCCGCTTGAAGTCGATGATGCGGTACTGCCGCTTATGGCCGCCGCCGCGGTGACGCGAGGTCTTGCGCCCGTAGCTGTTGCGTCCGCCCGAGGAGCGCTGAGGTGCCAACAGGCTCTTCTCGGGGTGGTCCTTGGTTATCTCCGAAAAATCGGAGCTGGACTGGAAACGACGCCCCGCGCTGGTCGGCTTTCTCTTCCTGATTGCCATCTACCGCTACCTATCTCTGCTGCTGGAACAACTCGATGGTGCCCTCCTTGAGGGTCACCATGGCGTGCTTCGTGGAGGGGAGCTGGGTGTAGACGCCCGTCTTGCGGGAGCGGCGACGCTTCCCCTTGCGATTGAGGGTGTTGACCTTGTCGACCTTGACGGAGAAGATCTCCTCGATGGCCTTACCGATCTCGACCTTGTTGGCGCGCCGGTCCACCACGAAGGTGTAGGTGCCGACGTCGGAGAGGCCGTAGGACTTCTCCGAGACCACCGGCCGGATGATGATCGTATAGGGGCTCTTCATCTTTACTCCTGGCCCTCCGCGACTTCGCCCGCTTCCTCTTCCTCGCCCGCGCCCAGCAGGGTCGAGCGCTCGAAGACGACCACGTCGGAGCAGAGAACGTCGTAGGCGTTCAGCTCGGCTTCGTCGATGAGATGGACGTTGGGGATGTTGGAGAAGGTGCGCACGAGGTTGTAGTCGTAGGGGTCCACCACCAGCAGCACACGCTTCTCGGAGAGGCCCGCGCCGGCCAGGAAGGCCAGCCCCGCCTTGGTCTTGGGCGTGTCGTAGGCGAAGGCGTCGACCACGATCACGGCCTCGGAGGCGGCACGGTCCGAGAGGGACTGGTAGAGCGCTGCCCTCTTCATCTTCTTGGGGGTGCGCTGCTCGTAGCTGCGCGGCTTGGGGCCGAGGGCGACGCCGCCGCCCACCCAGTGGGGAGCGCGGATAGAGCCCTGACGGGCGCGGCCGGTGCCCTTCTGGCGGAACGGCTTGCGGCCACCGCCGGAGACTTCGGCACGGGTCTTGGTCGACTGGGTGCCACGGCGTGCGGCGGCCAGCTGCGCGGTAACGACCTGGTGCAGCAATGCGATGTTGGGAGTGAGGCCGAAGACGGACGGCTCCAGGGCCACCTCGCCGATTCGGTCGCCCTCGCGGTTCACAAGGGGCGCCTGATGGCTGGCGAGCTCGCGGACCGGCTTCTCGATCACGTTGGCCATGGCTTACTTCCCGCCTTTCACAGCGTCACGAACGATGACGCGGGAACCCTTGGCACCGGGCACGGCGCCCTTGATGAGGAGGAGCCCACGCTCGGCATCCGCTTTCACGACCTGCAGGTTGAGCGTGGTCACCTTGTCGGAGCCGTACTGGCCCGCCATGCGGGTGCCCTTGAAGACGCGGGCCGGGGTGGCGCATGCGCCGATCGAGCCGGGTGCACGGTGCTTCTTGTGGTTGCCGTGCCCGGCGCCCTGGCCGCGGAAGTTGTGCCGCTTCATTCCTCCGGAGAAGCCGTGCCCCTTGGAGGTGCCGGTGACATCCACGAAGTCGCCGGGCGAAAGAATCTCGACGCCGTACTGCGAACCGGCGCTGAAGCCGGAGACGTCGTCGAGCCGAAACTCGAGAACCTCCACACCCGGATCAACACCAGCCGCCCGGAAGACGCCGGCCTCGGGCTTGTTGACGCGCCGAGGATCCTTGTTCCCGTAGGTGACGCACAGCGCCGAATATCCGTCAGTGGAGGGCTGCTTAACCCTCATGACCCTGATTGGGTCAACCTTGACAACAGTCACCGGAATGACGCGGTTCTGGTCGTCCCAGACCTGCGTCATGCCCAGCTTCCTGCCTATTAGAGCCTTGGTTGCCATTTCCCATGAACTTTCCACAAACAACGAAGCTCACGCTTCATCCGGTTTGCAGGCCTTGCGGCCCGCTGAGGCAGACACAAAAACTCCGCCTTCATCGGGCGGAGCCTTGCCATCTGTTTGCCAGGAGGTTCTTGCGCACCGGCGCAAGCCTTCCCAGACGTCAAGACACGAAACTCTTCTAGCCTAAACGGGTTGCGGTCCCAGCCCGCCCTCGTTCAGACGTTCTGGATCTTGATCTCGATGTCGACGCCCGCCGGGACGTCGAGGCGCTGGAGCGAGTCCACCGTCTTGGGGGTGTGCTCGACGATGTCCAGCAAACGCTTGTGCACGCGCATCTCGAAATGCTCGCGCGAATCCTTGTGCTTGTGCGGCGAACGGATAACGGTGTAGCGGGAGGTCTCCGTCGGTAGCGGCACAGGCCCCTTCACCTTCGCATCGGTGCGAAGCACCGTGTCAACGATCTTCTTGGTGGAGGAGTCGAGAATCGCCGCATCGTAGGCCTTCAGGCGGATCCTGATCCGCTGCCTGGAAGTGTCTGCCATCGCAATTCCCTCAACTTGGTTCAAAGTCAGCCCTAACATCATAGGGCCTACAATCAAAGGACCGGCTCCATCACCTGGAGCCGGTCCCAGTACCTTGGCGAGCCGAAGCTGGCTTGGCTACTTGATGATCTTGGTAACCGCGCCTGCGCCGACGGTGCGGCCGCCTTCGCGGATAGCGAAGCGCAGTCCCTCGTCCATGGCGATCGGCTTCTGCAGCTCCACCTTCATGGTCACGTTGTCGCCCGGAACGACCATCTCCTTGCCCTCGGGGAGGGTGATGGTGCCGGTGACGTCGGTGGTCCGGAAGTAGAACTGCGGACGATAGTTGTTGAAGAACGGCTTGTGGCGGCCGCCTTCCTCCTTCGTCAGGACGTAGACGTTGGCCTCGAACTCGACGTGCGGGGTGATCGAACCCGGCTTGCACAGCACCTGGCCGCGCTCCACCTCGTTCTTCTTGGTCCCGCGGAGCAGGGCGCCGATGTTGTCACCAGCGCGGCCCTCGTCCAAGAGCTTGTTGAACATCTCGACGCCGGTGCAGACCGTCTTCTGGGTCGTACGCAGTCCGACGATCTCGATTTCGTCGCCAACCTTGACGATTCCGCGCTCCACCTTGCCGGTAACCACGGTGCCGCGGCCCTGGATGGTGAAGACGTCCTCGATCGGCATCAGGAAGGGCTTGTCCACCGCGCGCACGGGCTCGGGGATGTAGCTGTCCACCGCGTCCATCAGCTCGATGATCTTCTCCTGCCAAACAGGATCTCCCTCGAGGGCCTTGAGAGCCGAGACGCGCACCACCGGGGTGTCGTCACCCGGGAAGTCGTACTCGTTGAGGAGCTCGCGCACCTCGAGTTCGACGAGGTCGAGGAGCTCCTCGTCGTCCACCATGTCCGCCTTGTTGAGGGCGACCACGATGTAGGGCACGCCCACCTGACGGGCGAGCAGCACGTGCTCGCGGGTCTGGGGCATGGGGCCGTCGGCGGCGGAGACCACCAGGATGGCTCCGTCGACCTGGGCGGCGCCGGTGATCATGTTCTTGATGTAGTCCGCGTGGCCGGGCATGTCGACGTGCGCATAGTGCCGGTTGGCGGTCTCATACTCGACGTGGGCGATCGAGATGGTTATACCACGGGCCCTCTCCTCGGGGGCCTTGTCGATCTGGTCGAACGGGGTGAACTTTACCCCGGGGTTCCTTTCTGCCAGCGTCTTGGTGATCGCAGCAGTCAGGGTGGTCTTCCCATGGTCAATGTGCCCCATGGTGCCTATGTTCACGTGCGGCTTTGACCGCTCGAACTTCTGCTTTGCCATTGTGCTTAGATTGCTCCGTTACTCCGCACCGACGCCATGAAGAGACGGCGGCGGCTCCTTACAAGGTACCGATACTAGGCTACTCGCCCCGCACCCGGGCCACGATCTCCTTGGCTATGGAGTCGGGCACCTCCTGGTACGAGTTGAACTGCATAGTGTAAGTGGCGCGCCCCTGGGTGCGCGACCGCAAGTCAGTGGCGTAGCCGAACATCTCGGCAAGGGGAACCTGGGCCCGGATCACTTGGGCGGACCCTCGCTGCTCCATGCCTTCGACCTTGCCACGCCGCGATGACAGATCCCCGATCACGTCGCCCATGTACTCCTCGGGGGTCACCACCTCCACTGACATTATTGGTTCAAGCAGGATCGGCGAGGCCTTGCGCGCCGCCTCCTTGAACGCCATCGAGCCCGCGATCTTGAAGGCCATCTCGGACGAGTCGACGTCGTGGTAGGAGCCGAAGGTCAGCAACGCACGAACGTCCACCGTCGGATAGCCGGCCAGCACGCCGGAGGTCATCGCCTCCTGGATGCCGGCATCGACCGAGGGGATGTACTCCTTGGGGATCACGCCACCGGTGATCTTGTCGACGAACTCGTATCCACCGCCGGGGCCGGTGGGCTCTAGGGAGATAACCACGTGGCCGTACTGACCGCGGCCACCGCTCTGGCGAACGTACTTCGCCTCCACCTTCTCGGCCGAGCGCTTGATCGTCTCGCGGTAGGCGACCTGGGGCTTGCCCACGTTCGCGTCCACCTTGAACTCGCGCAGCATGCGGTCGACAATGACCTCGAGATGGAGCTCGCCCATCCCGGAGATGACGGTCTGGCCGGTCTCCTCGTCGGTGCGGATCCTGAAGGTCGGGTCCTCCTCGGCCAGGGCGTAGAGGGCCTTGCCCATCTTCTCCTGGTCCACCTTGGTCTTGGGCTCGACCGCGACATGGATCACCGGCTCCGGGAATTCGAGCGACTCGAGGACCACGGGCTTGTCGGGATCGCAAAGGGTGTCGCCGGTGGTGGTGTTCTTCAGGCCGACGGCGGCGACGATGTCGCCGGCGTAGATGGTGTCGATGTCCTCGCGGTGATTGGCGTGCATCAAGAGGATGCGGCCGATGCGCTCCTTCTTGTCCTTGGTCGAGTTGAGGATCGAGGAACCCTTGTCCAGGGTGCCCGAGTAGACGCGGAAGTAGGTCAGCTTGCCCACATAAGGATCGGTCATGATCTTGAACGCCAAGGCGCTGAAAGGCTCGGCGTCGGAAGCGGACCGGGTGATCTCCTGGTCGCCGCGAAGGTTGGTGCCGGCGGCGGCGGGAATGTCGACCGGCGAAGGCAGGAAGTGCACGACCGCGTCCAGCATGGGCTGCACGCCCTTGTTCCTGAAGGCCGAGCCGCACAGGACGGGAACGCCAAAGCCCTCGAGGGTCGCGCGGCGGATCACCTCGCGCAGCTCGGCGGGGGTGATCACCTCCTCGCCGAGATACTTCTCCATCAGCTCGTCGTCGAAGGTCGCCAGCGCCTCCACCAGCTCCTGGTGGTAGGTGGCGGCCTCCTCTGCCATCTCCTCGGGAATGGGGAGGACCTCGAAGCGCTCGCCGAGCTCGTCCTCGTAGACGACGGCGTTCATCTCCACCAGGTCGACGATCCCCTTGAAGAGGTTCTCGGAGCCGATGGGGAGCTGGACAACCAGCGGGTTGGCGTCCAGGCGATCCTTCATCATGTCCACGCAGCGGAAGAAGTCCGCTCCGACGCGGTCCATCTTGTTGACGAAGCAGAGGCGCGGCACGTTGTACTTGTCGGCCTGGCGCCAGACCGTCTCGGTCTGGGGCTCAACTCCGGCGACGGCGTCGAAGACCGCGACCGCGCCGTCGAGCACGCGCAGGGAGCGCTCGACCTCGACCGTAAAGTCGACGTGGCCGGGGGTGTCGATGATGTTGATGCGGTTGTCCGCCCAGAAGCAGGTGGTCGCCGCCGAGGTGATGGTGATTCCGCGCTCCTGCTCCTGGACCATCCAGTCCATGGTCGCAGCGCCCTCGTGCACCTCACCGATCTTGTAGTTCTTCCCGGTGTAATAGAGAATGCGCTCGGTAGTGGTCGTCTTGCCCGCGTCGATGTGGGCCATGATGCCGATGTTGCGGGTCTTCTCCAGCGGGTACTGTCTTGGTGCCATTTCGTTCCTCAAAGGTCCACTCGCCCGGGCTGATCGCCTTGGGCCACAGGCGGGCATGACGCTCCGCCTTTGACGCCATCGGTGCCGCACGCGGCATGTGGCGCCCTCTGTAATCCGCGCGCCCTCAGTGCGCGCAAAGAGCCGCGCCCGCTTCCGCGGGCCCGGCTCCGAGTCCAGGAAAGTCTTTTATTACCAGCGGTAGTGCGCGAACGCCTTGTTCGACTCCGCCATCTTGTGCAGGTCCTCGCGGCGCTTCACCGAGGCCCCGATGCCGTTGGAGGCGTCAAGGATCTCGTTGGCAAGGCGGAGCACCATCGACTTCTCGCGGCGCTTGCGGGAGAAGCCGACGATCCAGCGGATGGAGAGGGTGTGGGCGCGGCGGCTCTTCACCTCCACAGGCACCTGATAGGTCGCGCCGCCGACGCGGCGGGAGCGGACCTCGAGCTCGGGCTTGGTGTTCTCGATCGCCTTCTTCAGGATGGTGAGGGGATCGCCACCGGTGCGCTCCTTGATGTTGTCGAGAGCGCCGTAGACGATGCTCTCGGCCAGGGTCTTCTTGCCCCGCGAGAGGATCTTGTTGATCAGCTGGGTGACCAAGGTCGAGTGATAGACCGGGTCGGGTACGATCTCACGGCGTGGTGCTGGGCCTTTGCGCGGCATCTGCCTACTTCTCCTTCTTCGCGCCGTAGCGGCTGCGCGCCTGCTTGCGGTTCTTCACGCCGGACGTGTCCAGCGCACCGCGGATGATCTTGTAACGGACACCGGGGAGGTCCTTGACACGGCCACCCCTGACCAGGACGATGGAGTGCTCCTGGAGGTTGTGCCCGACACCGGGGATGTAGGCCGTGACCTCGACACCCGAGGTCAGGCGAACGCGCGCCACCTTCCGCAGAGCCGAGTTCGGCTTCTTGGGGGTGGTGGTGTAAACGCGCGTGCACACGCCACGGCGCTGAGGCGCACCCTTAAGGGCCGGGGTCTTGGTCTTGGACCTCTTCGACTCCCTGCCGGTGCGAACCAGCTGAGCTATCGTTGGCATCGGTAAATCTCCATCCAGCTTCCGCCTTGCGCTGCGGTGGTCTCCCGCCGCGCGGCTCTCCAAAAAGGGCCGCCCCGTCTTTCCGGGGTCCTGCCCAAACTCTCTCCCACCGGCCTGCCGGGCCGATGGCGAAAAATTGCCAAAGTTACACTATAGAGTCCGGATCGGGGCCGACCTGCATCGGCCCCGATCCCGATCGTTGATCGCCTCAGGCGCCCTGGGTGAACCCACCCTCTTCATCGAGGCCCTCGAGGAACGACTCCTCCATGCCACCAAGCTCCTCGGCCTCCGCCTCCATGGAGGCGAGCTCCTCGGCGCCCGGCTCGGAGTAGTCCTCGAAGTCCTCCGAGGACCAGTAGGTCATCTGCCGCGCGTGCGGAGTAGCCACCTGGACGCTGCGGTACTGGCCCATGCCGGTCCCCGCGGGGATCAGCTTGCCGATGATGATGTTCTCCTTCAGGCCGAGCAGAGCGTCAGAACGGCCCTCGATGGCCGCCTCGGTCAGCACCCGGGTGGTCTCCTGGAAGGAGGCCGCCGAGAGCCAGGACTCGGTCGCCAGGCTCGCCTTGGTGATTCCCATCAGCTCGGGACGGCCCAGTGCGGGCTGCTGATCCTTGGAGGTGAGCTCGAGGTTGATGTCGTGGTAGGTGCGGGCATCGACCCTCTCACCGGGAAGGAAGTTGGAGTCCCCGGGCTCGGCCACCGTGACCTTCTTCAGCATCTGGCGCACGATCAGCTCGATGTGCTTGTCGTGAATGGAGACGCCCTGGTCGCGATAGACCTTCTGCACCTCCTCCACCAGGTACTGCTGCACCTCGCGGATGCCCTTGATGTCGAGGAGCTCCTTGGGGTCCTTGGGGCCGTCCACCAGCACGTCGCCGGCCTCGACCCGCTGGCCCTCAGAGACCTCGAGCCGCTGCTTGGCGGTCAGGTCGTGCTCCTCGCGGAGACCCTCGTCGTCCACGATCACCACGCGGCGATGGGTGTCCGTCTCCTCGATGTGCACCGTGCCGGTGGTGTGGGTCAGCACCGCGGCGCCCTTGGGAGTGCGAGCCTCGAAGAGCTCGACCACGCGGGGCAGGCCGTGGGTGATGTCGGCGCCTGCGACGCCTCCCTGGTGGAAGGTACGCATTGTCAGCTGGGTCCCAGGCTCACCGATCGACTGGGCAGCGATCACTCCGACCGCTTCACCCATGTCGATCAGGCGTCCCGCGGCCAGCGACTGGCCGTAGCAGACCCGGCAGACTCCATGCGGGGTGTCACAGGTGACCACCGAGCGGACCCGGATGCGGTTGACTTCCGGATCGTCGCGCAGGGTGGCGAGCACGGCATCGTCGATGAGTGTCCCCACCGGGAGCTCGGTCCCGTCCACCAGCGTCACGCCGTCGGCAAGCACACGACCGTAGATGCGGGTCTCCAGGTAGGAGCTCCGCTTGCCGTCGTCTGGGGCGATGT
>JAKAEN010000277.1 GCA_021818355.1 Actinomycetes bacterium
GGTCTGCGGGGAAACGGTGGTCCCGTTCAACGGGGCCAGGCCGGACAGCGCGTTGGAAGCGAGCGCGGCAAAGCAGGGGTCACACCCGAGGCATTCGTACTGCGCAGGGACGATCTGTTGCCGCCAGATCTTGGAGGCATCGGCAAGGAGTGGCGACGGTCGCTGACCAAGCACCAGCTCTAGATCGGCCATCGCTCCTGCCATGCATGCGCATGCTTGGCACTTTTCAAGAGAGAGGCCCGTGTCGAGGGCTTCCCGCAAGGCGGCGAGGGGATCAGCTGTCACAACAGCCGTCACCGCAGCCGCATGCGACATCGGCCTGCTTGCTCTTGCGCCCCAGCCACCATAAGCCGAAGGCGATGGACACGACGGTCACCGCGAATGCGAGAGGTTTGACGAAGCTCAGAACCGTCCCGCCCAAGAAACTGGCCAGGATCGGCAGCGTGGGCGAACCGCAGCAACCCGTCACGAAGCAGAGCCCGCATCCGCCCGCAGAAACTAACCCGGCCAGGGTGAGCCCTCCCGCCGCGCCCGCAGCGGCAGCCGCTCGTCTTCTCTCCAAGAAGGCCCACAGGGCATAAAGGGTGAAGGCGCCCGAGAGGCCGTAGGAGAGTCCCAGAAAGTAGTCCTGCTCGTGGAGATAGCCCGAGAACCCCTTCACGGAAGGCCCGGGAACAGAGGGACTGGGGACTGGCGGCGGCGTCCAGGCTCCGCCATAGATCGATGCCCCAGGGGTGGGTTCTGGCGTCGCGGACCCGCACCCCGTTACCGTGCTGGTGGGCCTGTCCGATATCCAGGCGGCATGCGCGCCCACAATGGCTACGAAGAGCAAGGCACAGGCAAGAGCCTTCTTTATCATTTACAGCCCTTTCTATTCCTCATTGTAGACGAACCTAAGCTCTCCCCTCTCAAATCCTATCAGACCACGCCTATCGGCTAGGGCGACGTCGATCCAGAGGCGCTTTCGAGGGGCTTGGACTCACCGGGCGCGCCTGATTCGGCAAGATCGAACAGCTCGCAAGCGTTTTTTTGAAAAACCTTCGGCCAGCTGCCCTCGGGGATTATTCGGCGAATGAAGTCTCGATAAGAAATCATCGGAACCAGCGGCCAGTCCGTCCCATAGAGGATGCGCTCTGGCTTGCCCATATAGTCGACCGCTTCGGCCACACGCTCCGCCAGCTTACCCAGCATCTTGGCCCGATCGGGATCCTCGAAGAAGTCCCTGTCCCCCATGAGCAACCCCGAGAGGTCCACCCAGACATTGTCATTCTTGTAGACCACCTCAGCGGCATCTGCGAGCCAAGGGTAACCGAAGTGTGCCATCACAAAGCGAACGGCGGGAAACTCGACGGCCACCTCATCCACCAATAGCGGGTGAGCGAACCGAACCTTGGCTCCGGCCACGGGCGTATCGCCGGTATGAATGATGACTGGGAGCCCGTAACGGCCCGCGAGCTGGTAGTAGGGCCAGTAGGTGGCATTGTCCGGGCCGGCGGGTGTGTACCCGGCATAGACTTTCAGTGCCTTCACGCGGCTCTGACGCAGCTCCTGTTCCACGCGCCCCAGGTGTGCCGAATCGGTCCTGCAGCAATCCGCGACTCCGACCGGGTGGAGGCCCGGGACGAACCGTGCGACCTCCAGGGTGCCTCGGATTCCAAGGGGATCTTCATCGGTACCTTGTTCGCGCCCCATGGCCAGCGCCTGGGTGATTCCAGACTCGGCCATCTCTTTCCCGAGCGCCTCCGCCATGTTGCGGGGGCTGCCAACCACGTCGGGCGATAGACGCTTCAGGAAAGCGGGGTTGAGCAGGTCCACATGAAGGTGGGCGTCTATCACCGCTACCTCCGACACGAGCGTTCTTGTATCCAGACGCCTACCCGGATAATGGGCCAACCGACGCGACGGGTCCGGCCGCGAATGCCCATGGACTCAGTGGGCGAACAACCTCTCATACCATCAGAGCTACTCGTTCACCCACGCCTTCACGCGCCGGTCGATCAGGTTTCGGACTTCCCTGAACTTTGCGAGCGTTGATTCTTCGTCACCTACGAAGGCGGCGGGATCATCGAAAGGCCAATGATAGCGCTCCAGAGCTCCGGGCCAGATGCTGGGGCAATTCTTCTCCGCGTCGGCGCAGACGATGATGAGTGTCTGCACGGAGAGCTTGCCGAGATAGTCCCTCACTCCCTTCGGGTGCTGACCCGAGATGTCCACGCCGACTTCCTTCATGACTTTGACAGCCAGAGGATTCAGCTGTGCGGCAGGTTTGAGCCCCGCGCTGTGCACCTCGAACCGGTCGTCCGCGTACTTCCTCAGAAATCCCTCTGCCATCTGGCTCCGGCAGGAGTTTCCCGTGCAAAGAAAGAGCACCGCGGGCCTATTCCCAAGCATCACGTGCCTCCTGGCTCAACCTACCGCTTGACGGCCCGTACCTTGACGCTTACGACGCTGTCGGCTGCGTCGGCCACATCCTGGAGCGGCAGCCCCTCCGCGAGGGCGGCGAGCTCAGATGTGTCGGGGTTGATGGCTCCGATGGGGTAATTGCCCTCCGCCACCACCTGCACATCTTCAAAACCCGCGTCGCGCATCGCCTGAAGGTAGTCCTCCCGAAGCATGGCCCCGGAGATGCAACCGGCGTAGGCTTCCACCGACTCGCGCACGCTCTCTGGAAGAGGCCGCTTCAGCACGAGGTCGGACACCATGAGGACGCCGCCCGGCTTGAGGACGCGCAGGGCCTCGCGAAAAACCTGGGGCTTGTCGGTGGACAGGTTGATGACGCAGTTCGAGATGACCATGTCGGCGGAGTTGTCGGCAACAGGCAGGTGCTCGATCTCCCCGAGGCGGAACTCTACGTTGGTCGTCCCCGCCTTCGTTACGTTGTTCCGGGCCCGCTCGATCATATCGGGTGTCATGTCCACGCCGATGACTCGGCCGGCGGGTCCCACGCGGGGTGCAGCGATGAAGCAGTCGAAGCCGGCACCGGAACCCAGATCCACAACCACATCGCCCTCTTTGAGCTCGGCAAATGCGAGCGGGTTTCCGCAGCCCAGGCCCAGGTTGGCACCCTCCGGCACAGCGGCCATGTCGGCCTTCGAATAGCCGACCGCAGCGCCGATGTCCTCAAAGCCGGAGAGGCCGCAGCAATTGGAGGCTGCCACAGCGAAGGGCGCGCAACACCCCTTCTGCTCCCGGGCTATCTCCGCGTAGTGTTCTCTTACCGACTTTTTGATGCTCTCTTGGTCCATGCTAGCCATCCTCCTTCGTCATTCAGACTGCCAGCTCGCGCCGCACGAGCGGCACGACTTCGGACCGGATCTGATCGCGCACCTCGCGAAATCTGTCTAGAACCTCTTCCTTCGTCCCGGTGAAGCCTGCCGGGTCGGGAAAAGATTCGTGGATCTGCTTCACCGCACCGGGGAACATGGGACAGGCTTCCCTCGCGTCGTCACAGACCGTCACTACCA
>JAKAEN010000278.1 GCA_021818355.1 Actinomycetes bacterium
CGACTTCTACCTTGAGGTCCTGGCCGGTTTCGGGCTGCAGCGGCTCTTCACCTATCGGCCCAGTCGCAAGCACCTGACGGTCATCGCCACCATCTTGGCAGGCGCGGCAGTGGTCGAAACGGCCGCGCTGTTCCTGGACGGCAGGTTGACCCAGGCAGTGGGGTACAAGCTGGACTGGTCGAACGGCCTCGGCTTCATAGTCGCCAGCTCGGCCACCGAGATCCTGATCCTGGCCGGCTTCGTGGCCGTACTTCGTAATCGTCGCCGCATTCCGCGCAAGGCGTTCGTGATCACCTTGGCGGCGCTTATTGCCCTCGACACCGCCGCCTACAACTATCAGGGCTTCTTTGCCACCAACATCACGCCCGCACTTGCCGCGGGCAAGGCGTCGGGTGACCAGTACCTGGCGGATCAGGTGCGCGCGGTCGGTGGAAGGCTGGCGGTCTATGACCCCCTAAACCGCTATTGGGAGCAGAACATCCAGATCGGCGGCTCCAACACCTGGATCTACGATCACCTCGCCTCGACCACCGGCTACTCCTCGATCTCACTCGCGAGCTACGAGGCCGCCACCCAGTCCCACGCGCGGACAAACATGACGGCGACGGCCTTCTACACCTCCCTGGGGCCCGACCTCGAACTGAACACCGCGGTCATGGGCCCCGGGTATTTCTTCAACACCATCCCCGCCGGTATGAGCGCTGTGAACATTCCCTACCCCATCACGCTGCCCACGACGGTCTCGACCCAGGGCGCAACCATCCGGCGAGTGGCCGACTTCGTCGGCCGGCCGGTAACCGCTTCGCGCATTCTGCTGGATTTTGCGGTGCCGCAATCCTCCGGCTCCCAGCCGGTCAACGGCTTCGGCATCGGCTCGATCGTGCGGATCGGTGTGCGCCTCTCGCCCAGCGGCTCGATCATCTGGGCCGAGCCCGGGCCGAGAGTACCCCAAGCCCTTTCCTCCACCGCGTCGTATTCGTTCGTGCTGCCCACAGCCTCCACCTTTGACCAGGTGGTTGCGGAGCAGCGCATTCCGGCGGACGTATACGATCCCGCCCAGGCGATAGTCGCGGGGGTCGCCATCGACCAGGGGGCCTCCTATTGGGCGCTCGACGCAAACCTTTCGGCTTCGCTCACACCCATGCAGTGGAACTATTCGGGCAGCTACGCCGGCCTCGACTTCTTCCACCGCCTCAATGTCGCTCCACTGGTCCATGAGTACAGGAACGCGGCCGTGCCGCCGCCGCTGCCACTGCCCGGCTCGCGCGGCTTCCGGCTGATCTCGGCCTCGGCCACCGTCTCGGCCCGGCTCGATTACCTGGTGAAAGCCTCGGCGCCTACCACCATGACCATCTCCGAGGCTTACGCGCCCGGATGGAAGGTCACCGAGACCGGCTCTTTCGGCACGAGGAGCTTCGCCGCCTCCAAGTGCGGGATCTTCATCTGCATGCCGCTTCCCGCGGGAGGGGCCCACGTCGTGCTGACCTACGAGGCGCCCCGGTTCAAGACCGGCGCCGCGCTCAGCCTTCTCGGCCTGCTCTGGCTGGCGGGCGCGCTTATGTACCTGCGGCGCTCTCGGCGACACACCACCTGACGCTCAGCCCGCGCGCTCGGGCTCCTCGTCCGACGAGTCGTCGGCCAAGGCCAGTGCCGGGGCGACCTTGCGCTTGGCGAAGAGTATGCGATTGAGGAAGGCGAACTTCACCAGCCAGAGAATCGCGAAGGAGAGGATGTAGGCGCCGTCCACCCAGGCCACGGTGAGCAGGTGGGAGCCGGAGACCATTCCCTTGTGCGAGTCCGCGAAGTCCGTCGCCCAGGTGGAGAACGCCAGGGAAATTAGCGCCATGATGACGTAGGGGACGACTTCGCCGAAGAAGCTGTTGCTGTCCTTCTTCTCGAATGCCCAGTATCGATTCATGATGTAGGAGGGCACCGCCCCGATAAGCGTGGCGGTGATCGAGGAGTACTTGGCTCCCAGCAGGTGGGCCCCGAAAAAGGCCACGAAGGAGACCTGCGAAACCACGAACGAGACGCCCGAGGTGACCGTGTAGCGATAGGCCTTCTTGCCCAGCCCG
The DNA here is from genome assembly GCA_021818355.1 of Actinomycetes bacterium. Classification (GTDB taxonomy): domain Bacteria; phylum Actinomycetota; class Acidimicrobiia; order Acidimicrobiales; family Acidimicrobiaceae; genus Acidithrix. The sequence continues at coordinate 2,076 of JAKAEN010000278.1, forward strand.
CTATTCAGCCAGTCGAGCGCCGATCGGAAGGACTTTGGCACGATGACAAGTCTAGTTCGGTTCCTTGGGGGCCAATAGGGCCGCTAGTATCCCCTAGGCGCAGCCGAGGAGCAGGAAGTGGCGAATATGACAGAGACCATGGTGGTCACCGGGGCCAGCGGTTTCATCGGATCCAAGATCGCGGCCCGTGCGCTGGCGGCGGGCTATCGGGTGGTGAACGTCGACAGACGCCCCTCTTCCAATCCGGACCTCGACACCCGTCTCTGCGACATCTCCGACGCCGCCGCCCTGGCCGAGGCCTTTCCTGGAGAGGCGGCGGCCGTGGTGCACATGGCGGCGCGCACCTCCGTGCTCGAGTCGAAGACCGACCCGCAGGGGGTCTTCGAAACCAACATGATCGGCACCCAGAATCTTCTCGAGCTCTCCCGCCGGCGCGGGGTGAGGTCCTTCGTGTTGGCTTCCACCAATGCCGTAGTCGGAGAGACCAAGGATCCCTACATCACCGAGTCCAGCGCACTCGCTCCGCTCACCCCGTACGGCGCCACCAAAGCCGCCGGCGAGATGCTGCTGAGCGCCTACGCGGGCAGCTACGGGATCGCATGCGCCTCCATCAGGCTCACCAACGTATACGGGACGGGCATGCAACAGAAGGACTCCATCGTCCCCCGGATCATGCGCGCGCTGCTGGGCGGCAAGCCTCTCGAAATCTATGGTGACGGCTTGCAGTGGCGCGACTTCGTCTACGCGGCAGACGTGGTCGACGCCTTCTTCATGGCCCTAGATCAGGGCCTGGTTGGCCCTCTGGTGGTGGGCGCCGGACAGAGCTTCTCGGTGAGGGACGTGATTTCCGCCGCCGAGCAGGCCATCGGCCGGGAGGTGCCCGTCGTCTGGGGCCCGGCGCGTAGTGGGGAGATGCGCGGCGTCAGGGTCGACATCGCCAAGGCCCGCTCGCTGGGCTTCGAGCCCCGCGTCGGCCTTGTCGAGGGTCTCGCGCTGGTATGGGAGGACTTCAGCCGAGTCTGAGGCCGGCCGGGCGGCGACTTCGCCCGCCGGGGCGTTAGTTTCGTGACATGGAGCTTCTCGTAGCATTGGACGCCGGCACCTCCTCGGTGCGGGCGATCGCCTTTGATCCGGCCGGCGCCGTTGTGGAGTCCGCCGCCCACGAAGTGCCGGTGAACGCCACCTCCGCCGGGTGGGTGGAGCAGGATGCCGGCCTCTTGGCGGGCCGGTCGATCCAGGTGCTCGAAGAGCTGGTGGCGCGTCTGGGGACGAATGCCGCCCAGGTGGTGGCCGTCGGCATCACAAATCAGCGCGAGACGGTTGTCGCCTGGGACCGCCGGGATGGGACACTTCTGTACCCCGCCATCTCCTGGCAGGACAC
>JAKAEN010000035.1 GCA_021818355.1 Actinomycetes bacterium
CACCCTGCCCCGCTTGGAGCGGGTGCAGCGCTTCTTGAGCGGACAGGCGCTGCAGTGGCGTGTGAAGCTGGCCCGGCCTTTGGCACCGATGGTGGCCACCTTGCCGGCCGGGCAGGTGAGCTGGTTGCCCTCGAGCCTGAAGTCATCCAGTGTGAAGCCTCCCGGAACCGCCATGGAGAGGGGATGGGGCTTGATGATGGCCTCGTGACCGGCTTCGGCCAGCTCCGTGCGGAGCTTGGCCGAGGAGTAACCGGAGTCTGCGTAGATCTCGAGCCCCTCCTCGCCTTGGATGAGCTCTAACGCCACCTCGGCATCGGGGGTCCCCCCCTTTGTGAGGGAGACGCCGGTGACCACCTCGCTCTTGGGATCCACGGCGATGTGGCCCTTGTAGCCCTCTGTGTGATTGGCACGGGACTTGTGCACGTGGCGCGCCTCGGGATCCACCACCGAGACCACCCGGTCCCTGGCCACCTTGCGGGCGATTCTGAAGCGCCCCGCTTGCTCGTCCACCGGCTCCACGTCCTGTCCCGAGAGCAGGGCGAGTAGACCGATGGCGTCTTGGGCCTCATCGGTGAGTTCCATCCCGGCGGCCGCCTCGACCAGGGCGGTGGCTTGGTTCACCAGCGCACTGAGAGCCTCCTCCACCGCCTCGGGATCCCGGTAGTCGATCTCGGGACGCTTGTGCGATGGAGGCGAGGCGAGGTGAGAGAGCGAGGGGACCAGACGGAGCACCCGCTTGGTCTGGGCGGTCAGCTGGGTGAAGGTGTCCTGGGTGGCCACCGAGTCGGCGAGCACCGTGGAATCCAGCGACCGCTGCTTGGAGGCGCCCTTTATCCCGGTGGCCTCGATCACCTTGGCGGTGATCTCAAAGATGATCTTGGGGCGGGAGCTCTCCCGGAAGCGCCTCCTCCACCAGGTGAGCACGCTCGGGTGAAAGCCCTCGTCGTCCAAGGCGAGTCCGAGGGCCATCTTCCAGGCCAGATTGAGCCGCACCTCTTCGGCGGTCTCGCGATCCGAGAGCCCCTCGAGAGCCTGGAGCACCATCACCGAGGCGATACGGGAGGCCGGTATGGAGGGCCTGCCCCGCTCGCTCGGAAAGAGCTCGGCGAAGTCCTCATCCGGGAAGAGCTCCCGGCGGTGCTCGGCCAGGAACTCATAGACCGATCCGGGCTTCAACAGCTTGGCGCACAGCGCCTTGGCGTCGAGCAGCTCGGCCTGGACATTCTCTGTTCCCAACATGACAATATTCTACTTGAGCTGGGAAAACCTTGCTTTAAGTACCCCGGGAAAGCTCAGGAATCCCGCCTTGTTCGAGCGCTCCGGGTTGCCGAGCGGTCTTCCTCGCCGAGGAGGCGGGAAGGGCCGATATGTTCAGCAGTCTCCTAGTGTCCCTATTCAGAAGTTCGCTCAATTGAGGAATTAACCCTTCCCATAAGGCGTTTCCCAAGCCGGCAAGCGGTTTTGCTAGGTTGGGAGGATCCATGGGTAACAGAGGCGGGCGTCCAGCCCACGTGGTGTGCATCACCGAAGAGGAGAAGGCGCGCCTGGAAGAGGTGGTGCGCGCCACCAAGTCTCCACAGGCCCATGTGAAAAGGGCCAAGATCGCCCTGGGGGCGGCGGCGGGGATGAGCCACACCGAGATCATCGAGTACTCCGGCGCCAGCGGCTTCACCGTCTCCAAGTGGCGTAAGCGCTTCTCTCTCTACGGAGCGGGAACCCTGGACGACGCCCCTCGTTCGGGCACCCCCCGTACCCATGGGGACGACAAGATCGCCGAGATCATCCGCCTCACCCTGGAGAGCGAACCCCCCGGCGCCACCCATTGGTCGGGCCCGGCTATGGCCAGAGCGGCCGGCGTCTCCCAGCCCACGGTGGCACGGGTCTGGAAGGCCTTCGGGCTGAAGCCCCACCTGCTCCAGTACTACACCGTCTCCAACGATCCCAATTTCACCGAGAAGGTGAGAGACGTGGTGGGGCTGTACCTGAACCCGCCGGAGGCGGCACTGGTGCTGTGCGTAGATGAAAAGACCCAGATCCAGGCGCTGAATCGCACCCAGCCCGTGTTGCCGATGGGGCCGGGTGTGCCCGAGCGGCGCACCACCGAGTACGTGCGCAACGGCACCACCAACCTCTATGCCGCCTTGGAGATCGCCTCGGGCAAAGTGATCACCAAGACCACCCGCGCCCATCGCGCCGTGGAGTTCATCTCCTTCCTCAACCAGCTCGACAAAGAAGTCCCCACCGATCTCGAGTTGCATCTGATCCTTGACAACTACGCCACCCACAAGACCGAGGCGGTGCGCACCTGGCTGATCGCACATCCCCGGTTCCACTTCCACTTCACGCCGACCTATTCCTCCTGGATGAACCTGGTGGAACGCTGGTTCTCGGAGCTCACCACGAAACTCTTGCAACGCAGCGCGCACCGCTCGGTGGCCGAGCTCACCCGCTCCATCCAGGCATGGGCCGACACCTGGAACGATGATCCGCGCCCCTATCGCTGGACCAAGACCGCCGATGAGATCTTCGCCTCCATGGCCAAATACCTGGAGCCGCGTCTTAATGGGCGAACTTCTGAATAGGGACACTAGGTGCCGACGTAAGAAGCCAGATGTTGTCCGGTCAGCGTCGAACGCGCGCTGACAAGAGTCGCGGGCGGACCCTCGAAGACGATTCGTCCACCTTCGTGGCCGGCGCCCGGGCCAAGGTCTACCATCCAGTCGGCGTGGGCCATCACCGCCTGGTGATGCTCGATCACGATGACCGACTTGCCCGCTTCAACCAAGCGATCGAGCAGTTCGAGGAGCATATTCACGTCCGCGAGGTGAAGGCCTGCCGTTGGCTCATCGAGGACGTAAACACCGCCCTTTTCCCCCAGGTGGGTGGCGAGCTTGAGCCGCTGCAATTCTCCGCCCGAGAGGGTGGTCAGCGGCTGGCCGATCCCCAGGTAACCGAGACCGACGTCGGCAAGCCTCCCCAGGATGGTCAGCGCGGCGGGATTGCGGGCTTGCTCGGAGCCGAAGAATTCCTGCGCCTGGAGCACCGACATCGACAGCACCTCGGCTATGTCGCGGCCGCCGAGGCGGTGCTCCAGTACCGATGCCTGGAAGCGCCTGCCATCGCATTCGAGGCAGGTCGTTGAGACCCCGGCCATGATGCCCAGGTCGGTATAGATGACCCCCGCGCCGTTGCAGGCCGGACACGCGCCCTCGGAGTTTGCACTGAAGAGTGCGGCGCTGACGCCGTTCGCCTTGGCAAAGGCCTTGCGTATGGGATCCAGCAAGCCCGAGTAGGTCGCCGGGCTGCTCCTCCGAGATCCCCGGATGGGCGACTGGTCGATCGAGACCACCCCGGCGCTCGCCGAAATCGAACCGCGGACGAGCGAGCTCTTGCCGGAGCCCGAGACGCCGGTGACGGCTACCAGGACGCCGAGAGGTATGTCCACATCCACGTCGCGCAAGTTGTGGAGGTTGGCGCCGCGGATCTGCAGGGCGCCGGTCGCCTTGCGCACCACCGGCTTCAACCCCACCCGGTCGCCCAGGTGCCGCCCGGTCACGGTTCCGCTTGCCTGCAGGCCGGCAACCGGACCTTGGTAGCAGACGGTGCCGCCTCCGGCGCCGGCTCCCGGGCCAAGATCCACCACGTGATCGGAGATGGCTATGGTCTCGGGCTCGTGCTCGACGACGAGCACCGTGTTGCCCTTGTCCCGCAAGCGAAGCAGGAGATTGTTCATGCGCCGGATGTCGTGAGGATGCAGGCCGGTGGTGGGCTCGTCGAAGACGTAGGTCACGTCGGTCAGTGCCGAGCCGAGATGGCTCAGCATCTTCACGCGCTGCGCCTCGCCCCCCGACAGCGTGCCGGAGGGCCGCTCCAGGGCGAGGTAGCCGAGACCGATCTCCACGAAGGCGTCCAGGGTTTGACTGAGCCTTTCCACCAATGGAGCCACCGAGGGGTCGCCGATCTCGCGGATCCAGGCGGTCAGGTCGCTGATCTGCATCGCACATGCGTCGGCGATGTTTGCTCCTCGTATTCGCGACGACCGCGCCGCCTCGCCCAGACGGGTGCCGTTGCACTCAGGGCAGACCGAGAAGGTGACCGCCCGGTCAACGAAGGCCCGGATGTGGGATTGCATCGCCTCCTTGTCCTTGGCAAGGTAGGAACCCTTGATCCGCGGTACAAGGCCCTCGTAGGTCATGTTGATCCCGCCGACCTTCATCCGCTTGGGCTCGTGGTAGAGGAAGTCATGCAGCTCGCGCTCGGTGTATTCACGGACCGGCTTTTCGGGGTCCACGAAGCCCGAGGCGCTGTAGAGGCGATGATTCCAGCCGCCCGCCTGGTAACCCGGGACGGTGATGGCCCCTTCGGAGAGGGACTTCGAATCGTCGATGAGCTGGGTTAGGTCGAGTTCGGTGACACTCCCCATCCCTTCGCAGCGCGGGCACATGCCTCCCAGGCGTGCGAAGGTGGTTCTCACCGCTTTGCGCGCCCCGCGCTCGACGGTGATCGCCCCGCTGGCCCGAACCGAAGGCACGTTGAAGGAGAAGGCGTTCGGCGAGCCGACATGGGGCTCACCCAGCCGACTGAAGAGGATCCGGAGCATCGCGTTGGCGTCGGTGACGGTTCCGACCGTCGAGCGCGCGTCGGCCCCTATGCGCTGCTGGTCAACGATGATGGCGGTGGTGAGGCCGTCGAGCACGTCCACGTCGGGGCGAGCCAGAGTGGGCATGAAGCCCTGGAGGAAGGCGCTGTAGGTCTCGTTGATCAGGCGCTGAGACTCCGCGGCGATGGTGTTGAAGACGAGCGAGCTTTTTCCCGAGCCGGAAACGCCGGTGAATACGGTCATCCGGCGTTTGGGGATCTCGACGCTCACGTTCTTCAAGTTGTGCTCGCGCGCGCCGTGGATCCGGATTCTGTCGTGTGCGTCTGCTGGATCAGTCGTGGTTTGCTCGCTCGGTGTACTCATCGCTCCCTCTTGGACCGTGTGGCATGCGGACTGCCCCCTCTATCATTGCACCGCCCGCCGGGCCTGCGGCCTGGGCAAGCTCTTGGTCGCCACCTCGGCGAGACGATCATCAAGCATTAGGAGCATTTTGGGCACCCGCCAACCGGACCGCCTGCGACGGCTGCCGGACCGGGAAATCTCCCCACAGCAGCTTGACAAAACCATAGGGACACCCCCCCAACCATTCAACGGTCATGGAGTGGACGGCGCAGTCGGCAATCTCCATGACCACTTCAGATCACCTCAAGCTTGCCGCAGCGTTCACCATCCCGTGGCCACGATCGCGCCGGCACCATAATTGTCGGTGGCGACACGGCATGCGCGAACAAGGCGCCCAGTCGCGGAAATCGTGGGAGAGCTGGCCCAATTTCCGGAGCGAGGCAGGTATTGGTCCGTGCTGGTACTGACAGCGGAGCACACCGGGCCGGCCGGCAAGACGGCCCAGCTCGGAGAGGGAGCAGATGATGGCTACGCGGCCGTAACTCCCGAAGTTTTCGGACAAGGGTCCGTTCGCTCTGCTATGGTTTCGCGGGACCGCGAAAGAACAAGCCTCCTGAGCCGGCAATGTCGGTTCGTATCGGCCAATCCGGCCGGAGCTCCTTGATTCTCTCCTCGACGGCACGGCGGCAGCTCGGAAACGGGAGGTCCTCGGTTTCGCCGGGAGCCGGCCACTGAGGTGAGAAGTACCACTCCCAGCCGGGGCGCTTCGGGTGTTGCAGGAGCAACCGATCAACGATGGCGACGGTTCGCTCGGCAATCCCGTTGATCTTGTGAGCGAGCTCGCCGAGGGCTGCCTCCTCTTTGCTGTTCGGAGGCGCGCCCAGCCAGGCCGTGACGTCGGGTCCGGCGTAGGCGAGGAATGTCACCGCTTCGGGCCCGGTCAAACCGCACTCGGCGGCGATCTCTCCGACGGATTTTCTCTCCATGGATACTCCTCGAGTAGGTGTCCAAGGCCCGTTGGGCTCCCGCCGGGCGTTCGTCGGCACGGGCCTCCCCCACTAGGCAAGTATCGCCGTGCTTGGCGATCGTTAGCGGCTCATTCGACGCCCTCGAGCAGATCTCCTAAGGGGCAAGCGGGACAAGAACCCGCGCGCCGCACCAAGTAGGTGGGGCGTCACCGATCGGCTTTGCCCCCTTGCCGCCTACGCCATCGCGCGATCAAGCCAGGTCACCACCACAAAGGCCGGCTCGGTGTCCGAAATGTCAGGCTGGATTAATGACCTCGAGACCTTATGCCCCTATGTTGCGCGAGCGCAAGATCGAGTCGACCTCGATCTCGAGAACGGGTCTGGTGTCCTGGTTGCGCAGCGTGCCGAGAAGGGTTACCAGGCACCTCCCTCGTCCGTCAGGCTCGACAGATCGTACGAGTATCGAGCAGCTGAGCACGTCGCCCGCACGAACAGGCCGAAGAAAGCGCAAGTTGTGGATCTCCTTGCCCGCCACCACGTCGTATCGGTTGTAGACAGCGGTTACCGTCAGCCGCTGGAAGATCGACGCCGTGTGCAGCCCGCTCGCGATAAGTCCGCCGAAGGCGCTGCGCTCTGCGGCATCCCGGTCGACGTGGAAGTACTGCGGGTCCCAGTCCGATGCAAAGGCGATGATCTCGGCCTCGGTGACATGGTAGGAGCCACAAGCGATCTCCTCCCCGATGGGCAGATCCTCCGCGAGCAGCAGTGCAGGCACGTTATTCTCGCTGCCAGGCCCGTTCACAGAGATCTCGCCACCAGCTCTTTCATGATTTCGTTCGTACCGCCGTAGATCTTCTGGACGCGGGCCGAGGCGAACATCCGGGCAATGGGGTATTCGATCATGTAGCCATAACCTCCAAAGACCTGCAGGCACCGATCGATCACCTTGTTCTGTATGTCGGTGCACCAGAATTTGGCCAGCGAAGCACCGGCCGCGTCCAACTCCCCGGCGACGTGCCTGGAAATACAGCTGTCGACGAGAGTGCGGGCAGCGAGGGCGTCAGCGGCGCACTCGGCCAGGACGAACCTCGTGTTCTGGAAGGACATCAGGTCTTGGCCGAAGGCCATCCGCTCCTTTGCATACCTGACCGTCTGCCGGACCGCGGCCTCAGCACTGGCGGCCGCGCCCACCGCGATGATGAGCCGCTCCTGCGGCAGCTGCCCCATGAGCTGCAGGAAACCGCTGCCCTCCACGCCACCTAGCAGGTTCGCACTAGGCACCCGTACGTCCATCAGCGACAACTCCCGGGTGTCCTGCCCGTGCATGCCTATCTTTTCGAGGACCCGGCCACGCTCGAAGCCTGGCAGGCCGGTGGTCTCGGCAACGATCAGTGACAGACCCCTCCCACCCGGCTCATCGCTCGTACGCGCAACGACAATTAGCACGTCACAGTGGGTTCCGTTGGAGATGAAGGTCTTGGCGCCATTGATCACGTAGTCGTCGCCATCGCGAACGGCGCGGGTGCGCACGCGTTGAAGATCTGAGCCGGTGTCCGGCTCGGTCATGGCGATCGCACCGACGAGATCGCCGGAAGCCATTCCAGGCAGCCAGCGCCGCTTCTGCTCCTCAGTGCCGAAGGTGTTTATGTAATGGGCGACGATGGTGCTATGGACGCTGTTGGCCCATGCGTCGTCGACCACCCTGGCCTGCTCGGCTGCGATAACGGCATCGTGGGCGAACGTACCCCCACCTCCACCGTACTCCTCGGGAATGCTGACGCACAGAAGACCGGCCCGGCCGGCCGTCCGCCAGAAATCCCGGTCAACCATGTGTTGCTCGGCCCACCGGGCCTGGTTCGGAACCACCTCCTTTTCGAGGAAGGTGCGGGTCAGCCGGCCCAGGTCTTCGAGGTCCTCGTTCAGCCATGGTGAGCGGTAGTCATCAAGAATCATCCGTGGTCGTCCTATCTGCCGGTGAAGTTCGGTGAGCGTCGGTTGGCGAAGGCCGAGATACCTTCGCCGGCATCTGCGGTGCCTAGTGCGAGTAGGAAGTTGCGGCGCTCGTGGGCGAGGCCCTGATGAAGCGGGAGATCGTTTACGCGACGAGCTGAATCGGCGGCGTATGCGACTGCCCGTGGGGCGTTACCCTCGATTGTCGCGGCGAGCGCGAGCGCTCGGTCGATCACCTCGTCGTCAGCTACAATCTCAGCGACAAGTCCTGCCGCATAAGCCCATTCTGCGTCGACCGGCGCCCCGGTCAGGAGCATCCGCATGGCCTTGGCCTTGCCAATAGCGTGCACCAGGCGTTGGGTGCCGCCGGCACCGGGAATCACTCCCAGCTTTACTTCGGGAACGGCGAAGCGTGCCGAGCGGCCGGCGATCGCCGTATCACAGGCGAGCACGAGTTCACACCCGCCACCGAAGGCCAAGCCCCGGACCGCGGCAATCGTCGGCACGGGGAGGTTTGCCAAGGTCTGGAAGAGCCGGTCGAAGGGCAGAGCGTCAAGCGGCGAGGCCCCGACCATATCCGGGATCTCGCTGATGTCGGCGCCGGCACAAAACGCCTTTTCGGACCCTGTCAGGATGACGGCTCGGACCGACGCGTCGGCAGCGGCCTCCTCGAGCCGGTCGGCAAGCTGATTGGCCAGCGCCCGATTGAGGGCATTGAGAGCAGTCGGCCGATCCAAAGTGAGGAGTACCGTCGTGCCGACAGACCGGGCGGAGACCAGTGGCTCAGCCATTTGCGGGGTCACCTCCGTAGACGCCGTCATATGTGGCGCGGATTCGTTTTTTGTCGAACTTGCCAACGCTCGTTCTAGGGATCTCGGCAACGATCTGGATGGCATCCGGAAGCTGCCACGAGGCGAACGCGCTGGACAGGTGCGCGCGCACGGACTCGAGCGTGACCTGCTTCCCGGCCTTCGGGACGACCAGGACGAAGGGCCGCTCCTGCCACTTCGGGTGGGTAATGCCGACAACGGCCGCTTCCAAAATGTCGGGGTCGCTGAGCAGGAGATTTTCCATGTCTATCGAGGAGATCCACTCTCCACCGCTCTTAATGACGTCCTTCAGCCGGTCGGTCACCTTGAGGTAGCCGTCGGGGTCGATAGTCCCGACGTCGCCACTGCGCCAGTAGCCGTCGTGGAAACGTCCAGCGAGGTCCTCCGCCTCCATCTTGTGATAAGTGCTTGTGACCCACGGCCCGCGTAGGCATATCTCGCCCTGGGTCACCCCATCCCAAGGCACCTCGTTGCCCAACCCATCGGTAAGGCGGATATCGACGCCCGCAACCGGCAAGCCCTGCTTGCGCTTGAGATCGAATACCTCCTCCACGGTAAGACGACCCTTGAGGCTCGGCTTCAAGCGATTCAGGGTCACGAGCGGCGTCGTCTCCGTTGCTCCGTAGGCGTGGACGATCTCGGCTCCGGTCAGGTCGTGGAAGCCTCGCATCATGGCAAGTGGCGGCTCGGTGGCACCGGACATCATTCGCAGTTTGCTGAGATCCGGCTTCTCGTCCAAGGACTCGATGTAGTGGAGCATGGGAAGGAAGATTGCCGGCGCGCCGTTCGTGACGGTGACACCTTCGGCAATGATGGCATCGGTCAACGGCTTGGTATCCTCGGCCACATATCGTCCCGGCAGGACAATTTTGTGGGCCATCAGGGTCGCTGCCTGCGGCAGGCCCCACGCCTGGCCGTGAAACATCGGCGTTATGAGCATGGTGCAGTCGTCGACTGTCATCCCGACGTTGGTTGCGAGGGCGTAAGAGTGAAGGAATATCGCGCGGTGAGAGTAGAAAATGCCCTTAGGGCGCCCGGTCGTGCCCGTGGTGTAACAGGCGGAGTAGGCTGACCGCTCATCAATCTCCGGCCACGAGATTTTCGGCGCGGCTTCCGCCAGAAGCCCCTCGTAGTGGTAAACGTTGGGCAGATTCGTCTCCACTTGGGACAGCGGCTTGTCCGTCATGATGACCCAAGCTCGAACGCCCGGCACGCGGGGCGCGATTGCCTCGGCCACGGGAAGCAGGGTTTCGTCGACGCAAATGACGGTAGTCCCGCTGTCCTGGATTACAAAGGAAAGGTCGTCAGGTCCGAGCCGCAAGTTCAGTTGGACCATGACGGCTGCGAGGCCCGGGATGGCCCAATAGAGCTCATAGTGGCGACGACTGTTCCAGTCCAGGATCCCGACTCGATCGGCAGGCCCTATGCCTAGGCCCCCAAGAGCGTTGGCGCCACGGACGACGCGGTCGTATGCGGCCGCGTAGTTGTATCGTGCCCAACCCCCATCTGCGGTGCGGTAGACAATCTCCCGTTCAGGGTAAGTCCTCGCTGCGTGGCGAATCATGGTAGTGGTGTTGAGCTGGAAGTTGTCTCCCATCGTCGACGGGTAACCCGTGACGATTTTGGGCCCCGAGCCTTCAGCGGTCATCTTGTTCTCCTTCATTTCGCGCTCATGCGCAGTGCGCCGTCAAGGCGGATTACCTCGCCATCAATCATCTGGTTTTCAATCATGTGAACGGCCGGGGGCGCGAATTCGGATGGATCTCCAAGCCTGGCATGGAAGACCGCCTGTCGCGCCATTGACTCTAGAGCCGTCTCCGACAGCTGGCCAAGCATTGGCGTGAGGAAAAGCCCCGGCGCGATCGCCACCTCACCAGCACCCGGTTCGACCATGGTTGCGGCTGTCTCGCCGCCAAGTCCGGATGCACCTTCGGCGACGAGGAAGGTGTGACCGGCAATCTCCACTTAGCTCCCCCTCAGTCAAGTCGCTCAATGATGCTGGCATTGGCCATACCGCCGCCCTCGCAAATCGTAAGAAGGCCGTAGCGCGCTTGTCGCCGCTCCAGCTCGTTCACCAGCTGAGTCATCAACCTGCCGCCGGTCGACCCGAGCGGATGGCCGATGGCGATCGAGCCGCCGTTGACATTCAGCTGTTCTTCGGGGTAGCCGAACTCCTCGCGCCATAGCAAAGGGACGGGCGAAAAGGCCTCGTTGACTTCGACGAGGTCTATGTCGCCGATAGTCAGGCCCGCCTGCTCAAGGGCTCGCTGACTGGCCGGGAGTATGGCGGTGAACTGAAGGACGGGGTCGTCCGCGGCAACGGCCATCGACACGATCCTTGCCCGGGGGCGCAGTCCGGCCGCCTCGGCCGCACCCCGTTCGGCCAAGAGGAGGGCTGCTGCGCCATCGCTCATCTGCGAGGCGTTGCCGGCGGTGATGAGCCCGTCAGGGGAGAAGACCGGCTGAAGGCCGGCAACGCGCTCAGGATCGATGTCAAAGCGAATGCCCTCGTCGCGGCTCAGAGCCACGGTGTTGCCGTTCTTGTCCGTTCCGTCGAGCGGAACCAGCGCCGACGCGAAGTGGCCCGCGTCACTCGCCGCGGCGGCGCGGCGGTGGCTTTGGACGCTGTAGGCGTCCAGCTGCTGGCGGGTGAAGCCCCATTTCTTGGCAACGAGCTCCACCGACGGCCCCTGGGCAGGCAGATCACCATCGAACCGCGCCAGGGCCCGCGTTCCATACCAATCACCTCGGCCACCGCCGGGAACGAAGAGCGGGCCGAGGTCGACACGGGTCATGGACTCCACGCCGGCGCCGATGGCAAAGTCGTACTCACCAGACTTGATCGCCTGGGCGGCGAAATGTACGGCCTGCTGGCCGGACCCGCACTGGCGGTCCAGGGTTGTGCCGGGCAGGCTGACTGGCAACCCCGCGCCGAGGACCGCATTGCGAGCGACGTTCCCAGACTGCTCGCCACGCTGGAGGGCGCAGCCCACGATCACGTCGGCCAACCGAGCCGCGTCGATGCCGGTACGGTCAACCAGGTAGGCAATGGTGTGCGCCAGCAGGTCAACGGGGTGCCAGTCGCGCAGTTGCCCGCCCCGCTTGCCCACCGGGGTACGGACGGCATCGACAATAACTGCTTCACGGCTCATGGTTGCGCTCCTTCGACGATGATGTAAAGAGAGGTGAGGTTTGGCGGGAAAGCGGGAACCGTCTGATCATCAACCGCGGATCCAATCTGGTGCGCACTCCTTGATTCAGGGAACGAGTCGCGTACCGATAGGGTGCTGCATTGACGCGCCGTGGCCCGGTAGCGGGGAAAAATGCCGACGGCCGCCATCTCGCCGCATGCCGCGGCCAGCCACCCGGTGATGGAGCGGTCCCCGAGAACAGGGTGATTGGCCTGCTCATTTTTCACGTCGAGCGAGGCGTACTTGCACACGGCATTGGGAGTGGGAACTACGGCAAGGCTAGGCACTGCACACTCCTCGCTTACAGGTCGGTACGGCGGTGGGCCCCAACCGTTCGCGGGTCACGAACGGCCACCACGGGGATGTCAAGTGAACGGCCAAGCGCCTCCCAGTAGCTGCTCGACTCGGTGGCAAACTTTCCGGACAGCTCTTCACGGTTGCCTCCGACGGCAGCCGACAATCGACTGGCGAAGTGGGGCTCGAGCGCACCAACGGCTACGTGTCCATCAGCGGTTGCGTAAATGCCGTACGAGGGCAGCGCTCCTCCGAGGATTTTCCCCGGACCGGTCAGGCCATGTCTCACCGCGGCGCCTGCATCGAATGCCACGTCGCAGAGGACAACTTGCAACAACGGACCAGCTTCGCCTCGATTAAGACGCATGAGTCCCGCCAGTACGGCACTCACAGCGCGCTCCGCGCCCAGCAGATCCACCACCGGGACGAGCGGCAGCGTCGGCGGCAAAACCGTTCCTGCAACCGCTTGGTAGGTAAGGTCGTGCCCAGGCTCTTCGATGCGATCACCGCCGCAGCCGACTATCTGGACCAGGGCTAGCCCGTGCCGCTGAGCGCTTTCCACGAGCCCCAGGCGGTCTAGCGCGGACGGCCGCATGGAGGTCAAAAGGACATCTGCCGAAGAAAGTCTTTGCTCCAACTCCGCCCGGTCCGACGGATTCTTGAGATCGAGCCTCACGACCTCCTGCCCGGCGGTGAGTTCTTGATACCAGTCGGGGGCAACCTCTCGGAGCGCATCCCCGGCCGGGGGCTCGACCTTGGTCACCGATGCACCCATCGACACCAGCCTGGATGCCGCCAATGGCCCTGGAAGGTTGACGGCCAAGGAGACAATGCGTACGTCGGCGAGCGGCCTATCGGGTGTCACCGTCATAGCCCTCCTCGCCTCGATTGCATCTATATAACTATATAGTAACTCGTACAAACGTACAGTCACTAAGATCTATCCAGTCAAGTCAAAGCGAAAGAAGAGCGGATGGCAGGGCACAAGCAGGCGGCACCACTGCGTGCGGATGACCTGACTGCAAAGGCAAGGATCCGCAATGCCGCGCTCATTCTCTTCGCCGAGAACGGCGTTGACGCGACATCTCTGCGCGTTGTGGCAGAGGCCGCCGGCGTAACGGTCGGCCTCATCGTCCACCACTACGGTACGAAGGAAGCGCTGCGTGAGGCAGTAGAACTGGCGATCGTGGACCAGTTCGAAGTTGCCATCGAGTCGGTACCCCTGAACAGCCAACCGCCTGCGAAGGTCGTCACGGAGCGCGACCTGGCCGTAGCGCGGATGCTGCAACAAACGCCGGCGATCGTCGATTACCTCCGGAGGGCAATCCTGGACGGCAAGGGCGAGCGTGGCGACCTGGTAAGCCGTTTAAGTGAGTTGACCGCCCAGCAGGTACGCGAGCTACGCGATGCCGGCCTTGCCTCTACTAAAAACACGCTTGGCGAGCAGGTAATCTCCATCATGGTGCGCCAACTGGGGCGCCTGTTCCTGCAACCGCTCGTCGACCAGATCGCCGATGAGTTTGCAGCTGAGCTCACAGGGTCGCAAAAGCCGCGCCTCACGGTTACCGTCGAGCGCTGACCTGGTGCGTCACTGGCGGAAAGCCAAAGACCACCAAGGGTCAAGTATTGGGCCACCCACGCCTTGTGATTCGCTCCAGCGCTCTAAACGACTCGAGCATCCACCCGCCGGGTTAAAAAGGAAATACAAGACCCGTTGCCCAAGCGGAGGAAAGAGTGCCGCGTGAGGGCATCAACTGGCCACGGGGACGGGTTTGCACCCAAAGAACACGCCCGCTCGGCCCCGGCCCGCACGACATGAGTGGGCCCGGATCGACGTCGGCCGTCACTCCACGATGTGGGGTCCACGTCCAGATCGGACCGGCTTTTCCGGGAGGTGATTTCGTCTCCGGCCCCATCCCGGCCGAGCTGACATCCAACCCGCGCTTCACCGCCCATTGGTTGCCCCGGGGTGCGTGACGGAGGCCTGGGACCTGCCACTGCGTCGAGTTCGGCTAGCTCCTTGTGCCTGTCCAAGAACCGCCGGGGGCCAATTCCCTCGACACGGGCTCGATCAACACCGCTTCAGCCCGGAAAGCCTATCTGCCACTACGAATTCGCGGCAGCGAAGCTGGCCAAGAAAAGGGGGGAGAGCCACAGCGGGCCTGGGCCTTGCGTTCACTGGGGACAACGAAGCCCAAGAGCCGAGATGGGGGCGTGGCCAGCAAGGAATTGCGTCGCCATGGCAATGACCTTGGCCCCTAGCCCGGGGACCGAGTCGGCCGAATAATAACTGCAGGCGTACATGCCCCGGACTCCGATTCGGAAGGGAGGCTGGCAATGAATTTAGATGGTGTCCTTATCGTTGGTGTGCTGGTGACCATAGCGGTCTACTTTTTCGCCCGGCGCGGAAACCCTGTGCGGCGCGCGCGCATCCTGCGGCGAACCGGCTTCACGCTCATGGTGCTCAACGTGGCATTCTTTGGTACCTTCCTAACCGGGGATACCTTGAGTGATCCAGGCGGCTGGAAGGCCATCGGGCTTATCGCCATCTGGCTGATTCCCCTGGTTGCGCTTGGGCTACTGGCCTGGTTTTACCCTGATCGTACGGGATGGCTGCTGGCCGCTGTCGTCGCGGCAGTGGTCGGACTCAGTATCTGGTTCGCCATTGACCCCGCAGCATGGCGAGCCGTCGAAAACCGCAACGGCCCGATCAGGGCGGTGATCGTTTTCGTTGTTTCCGCGACACTTGCGCTGTGGGGCCTGCGTCGGACCATGCAGGCTGGCGTGTTGCTCGTCATCGTTGGATTCCTGCCGATCCTCCTCTCAAGCTTCGGACGCGGCGGAATGGCGTCTCTTGCCGTTGCCGGCACCGTCCCGTTCCTCACGGGCGTGCTATACGTGGCCGCGGGTTACCTGGACCGGCGTCAGCCCCCTCCGGCAGAAGTTGTGCCCCCGCAAAACCCGAAGATGGCCGCCTGAACGCTGATTCGGTTCGTAGCGGGCTCGTGACCGCCCGCTCGGGCTGCGACCCTGTTCCTGCGCGCGAAACACGTCCAGGGCACGCTGTGTCCAAGAATTGTTGCGCCGGGCTGCCACTCCCATGGCCTCAGGGCCGAATGGCCAAATCGCCAGATGATAAAACCCCACCTAACTCAGGCAACGGGTCAAACGGCTGGACGGCGGCTGGGGACGGAGTTGATGAGCCGGGCGCCTGCGTTTAGGCAACCCGCTCGAACGAAGGGTGCACCACCGGCCACTGGGACCACTGGGGCAGCCACCCGAGTGAGGCGCTGCTTTCCGCCCTTCAAACTGAGCCCATGGCCCATGGGTCGCATTTTGGTCGGTGTGGCAGAACTGCAGCACGATACGCTTTGGAATGCGGCTCGGCACACTGACCGAGTTTCCCGCACCACGTGCTGATTATCTACCGCCATAAGAGCGTATTGATAGAGGGAGATATGGACGAGTTGGACGAAAAGGCAATTGCGGCGCTCCTGGACAAGGACGCCATCCGTGACTGTATGGCTCGCTATTGCCGCGGAATCGACCGCCGCGACGAGGCAATGCTCCGGTCGGCCTATTGGCCAGGAGCGAGCGATCACCACGGCCCCTACGTCGGGGATGCCGAGGGATTTATCGCCTGGGCACTCGAAGGTTTGACCAAAAACCACGGTTCGGTTCACACCACCGGAACTCAATTGATCGATTTAAAGGGAAATAAAGCTGCAGTCGAAACTTACTTCTTCGCCCTTCAGCGCACCGAAGACAATGATGGAACGCAGAACGAAGTCGCACTCTGGGGGCGCTATCTTGATGTTTTCGAAAAACGAACCGGTGAGTGGCGCATTGCCGAGAGAACTGTTGTTTACGACTGGATGGATGATATTGGAAATGTGGACGGCAAGCACGAATCCCGTTTTGGGCCCCGAACTCCCTTGGGACGGCAAGCACCACATGACCCGTTGTACGAGTTTCTCAGCAGGGTGCTCGACTGAGTCCGGGGCAGCATGGGCCGCTGACACCATGGTGCTGCTGCCTTAACCTGTCTAGGAGCCTGCTGAACATATCAGCCTCCCCGGCTCCTCGGCGAGGGGGCCCGCTCGGTAACCCAGAGCGCTCGAACAAGGCGGGATTCCGGAGCTTTCCCGGGGTACTTAAAGCAAGGTTTCCCCAGCTCAAGTAGAATATTGTCATGTTGGGAACAGAGAATGTCCAGGCCGAGCTGCTCGACACCAAGGCGCTGTGCGCCAAGCTGCTCAGGCCCGGATCGGTCTATGAGTTCCTGGCCGAGCACCGCCGGGAG
>JAKAEN010000279.1 GCA_021818355.1 Actinomycetes bacterium
CGCTCCACACCCTGCCGCACGACGAACTGCTCGCGAAGCTGAAGGCCCTCACCAACCTCCGCGCCGTGCGCGATCCCAAGTCTGACACGGGCTGGAAAATCGAGATCGGCCCCTTCCCCGGCTGGGCCAAGACCCCGGAGTGGCAGCCATGAGCCTCTCTGCCGGCACGAAGCTCGGCCCCTATGAAATCCTCGTCCCCCTCGGTGCGGGGGGCATGGGCGAGGTGTACAAGGCCCGGGACACCCGGCTTGGGCGCGACGTGGCGGTGAAGGTCCTGCCTCCTGAGTTCGCGTCGGACCCGGAGCGCTTGCGCCGCTTTGAGCAGGAGGCCCGGGCGACGGCGGCGCTGGACCACCCCAACATCCTCGCCGTTTATGACATCGGGACCCACGAAGGTACCGCTTACATCGTGGAGCAGCTACTGGAAGGCGAAAGCCTGAGGCAGCGCCTGCACGGCGGTCCCCTGCCCCCGGCCAAGGCCGTGGAGTTCGGCATCCAGATCGCCCAAGGGCTGGCCGCCGCCCACGAGAAGGCCATCGTCCACCGCGACCTCAAGCCCGGCAACCTTTTCATCACCAAAGAGGGCAGGATCAAGATCCTCGACTTCGGGTTGGCCAGATTGAGGCAGCAGGAGCCTTTGGAGCCGCAAGGTCAATCGGAGGCTACCACCGCCGACAGCCCCACTCGCGAAGGCAAGGTCCTTGGCACACCTGGCTACATGGCCCCCGAGCAGGTCCGGGGCAAGTACGTCGATGCCCGGACCGACCTCTTTGCTTTCGGCTGCATGCTCTACGAGATGGTCACCGGGAAGAAGGCTTTCACGGGTTCCACCTACACGGACATCGCGGCCTCCATCCTCAAGGAGGAGCCCCCTGACCTGCAGGTCACCGGCAAGCCAGTCCCGCCGGAGCTGGAGCGCATCATCCGGCGATGCCTGGAGAAGCTCCCCGAGCACCGGTTCCAGTCGGCCCGCGATCTGGCCTTCAGCCTGGAGGGCGTCTTCACCGCCTCGTGCAGCGCCGTCGCGATAACCTCTTCGAGGCTAACCCCACGCCTCAGAGAGAGCCTCCTGCGGATCGCTCTTGCGGGACTCGTCGCGGTGGCTGCGGGTTTTGCTGCCTGGCTTCTGCGAAGGCCGCCGGGGCTCACGTCCTTCGTGCCTTTGACCCACGACCGGGGCACGGTGAGTGCCGCACGCTTCGTGCCCGGCACCTCGGAGGTCATCTACAGCGCCAGCTGGGGCGGCCAGCCGGAGCAGTGGTACACGCGCCGTGTCGACCAGCCCAGCGTTCGGACCATCTCCGGCTGCGAGGGCGTCCTGTCCGCCGTTTCCCGAGACGGCGAGGCCTTAGGGCTGGCCCGGCCCGTTCTCATGCACGGCCAAATGACAGGGAGTCTGTACAGCCTTCCCACGGCCGGGGGCAGCCCGAGAGAGCTGGCAGACGACCAAGTCTGGGGCGGCGACCTCGGTAGCGCCAAATCGGACGCGGCCGCAATTCTTGGGACCTACGGGGCCGAGATACGCCTCGAGTGGCCCCTGGGACATGTGGTATACCGCTCTCCCAACACGCTCCGATCCCTTCGGATCCAGGGAGACCGGCTCGTGGTGTTCCAGGAGAAGCAGGGCACGGTCGAAGAGGGCGCCATACTGGTGATCGAGCGGGAGGGCAGGACCAGCGAACTGGTGCACGTCCAAGGCTTCACAGGCCTGGCGTGGGGTCCCAGCGGTGACGAGGTTTGGATCTCCACCTATCAGGATGGCCAGAGCCGCATCCTCGCCGTGGACATGAAGGGGCATCAGCGCGCTCTCTTGCAGCACGCCGGCAGGCTGGAACTCCAAGACGTGAACTCGCATGGCAGCGTGCTCGCCGGCCTCCACACCTACCAACGCCAGACCTTCGGACGAAGGGCAGGGGAAGCCTCGGATCGGGATCTGGGGTGGCTGGACGCTCAGACCACGGCGGGCATGTCTGCAGACGGCGCGCGGGTGCTCCTGACCAAGACGGGCGAGTGGTCTCTGATAGAGGGTCCGGTCTATTTAAGATTCATGGAGGGCAGGGCACCCCAGCGCCTCGACGTAGAAGGCACCCAGCAGCCGTGGCTCTCGACCGACGGCCGATTGGCGGTGACGGTCTCCAGAGGGCCACGCATCTCCGTGACCTTGGCGCCCACCGGCCCCGGTGTGCCAAGGTCCTTTCCCCTCCCCGACTTCGTGTTTGGGGACATGCAGGCCCAGCTGTCGGCCGATGGAAAGACCGCCTTCGTTTGGGGCCGCCGGAAGGGGGATCCCTACTCCGTCTATGTGCTTGAGACGGATAGCGGCGCCGTCCGGCGCATATCGAAGGAGGCGGTGACCATCTTCCTCAGCCAGTCTTGGTGCTCGCCCGACGGCCGGTGGCTGGCTTGCGTGGACGCCACGCCTGGAATGTCAATCGTCGTCTTCCATCCAGATGGAAGCGAGATGCGCAAGTTCGGTTGGCTACAGAAGGGGGAGGCCATCTCCGGTTGGGGCCCCGATTCCGTGAGTCTCATCGTCTGGGACCGCAACCGCGTGCCGGCCCTCGTCGAGCAGCTGGACCTGGCCTCGGGCCGGAGGACAGAGCTGCTGGAGCTCGTGCCGCCCGATCCCGCGGGCGTGTCCGGCATCCAGGGTGTATTCGTGGCTCTCGACGGGAAGACGTACGCGTACAATGTGGTCCGCAAGCTCTCCCAACTCTACCTCATCGAGGGATTGCGATGAGCCTCTCGCCCGGCGCGAAGTTGGGCCCCTACGAAATCCTCTCACCCCTCGGCGCGGGGGGCATGGGCGAGGTGTACCGCGCCCGGGACACCCGTCTGGGGCGGGAGGTGGCCGTCAAGGTTCTGCCGGTGGAGTTCGCGCAGGACCCGGAGCGGCTGCGACGCTTCGAGCAGGAGGCCCGGGCCGCGGCGGCGCTGAACCACCCCAACATCCTCGTCCTCTACGACATCGGCTCGACCGTTCTGTCATTGCGAGGGGCTGAAAGCCCCGAAGCTATCTCGCCCCACACACCGGGACTGCCACGGCCGCTTCGCGGCCTCGCGGTGACAGAAAGTGAGGGTGAGGCGGTCCACTACATTGTGACCGAACTCCTCGAAGGCGAAAGCCTGTGCGAGCGGCTGCGCGGCGGGCCGCTGACGCCCACCAAGGCCGTGGAGTTCGGGATTCAGATCGTCCAAGGCCTCGCCGCCGCCCACGAGAAGGGCATCGTCCACCGCGACCTGAAGCCCGGCAACCTCTTCATCACCAAAGAGGGCAGGATCAAGATCCTCGACTTCGGGTTGGCCAGATTGAGGCAGCAGGAGCCTTTGGAACCGCAAGGTCAATCGGAGGCTGCCACCGCCGACAGCCCCACTCGCGAGGGCAAGGTTCTCGGCACGCCGGGCTACATGAGCCC
>JAKAEN010000280.1 GCA_021818355.1 Actinomycetes bacterium
GATCTGACCCTCTCGCCCTCTGCGGCTATGTAGCCGGAGAGCTTGCCGGCGAAGGGGGAGCGGACGGCCACGCCGGAGACGTCGCCCACCTCGGCGCCGACGTTCACGGCCTGGTGCGCCACCACCTCGGCCGCAGGGGTGAAGACGCCCGCGGCGGGCGAAACGATGATCCGCTCCGAGGCGTAAAGGTGCTCGCCGAAGCCGCTGTCGGCCTGGGGCTGGAGGTTGGCGGCCGCTTCGACGGCCAGCAGGAGCTTGTCGAGGTCATCCGGGGTCTGGATGGAGATGCCGGTGATATCGGGCACGGTGCGCTTGGCGAGCCCGGTGAGGACGTTGCCGGGCCCGATCTCGACCAGCAGGCTGGTGCCCAGGTCGTGCAGCTTGGCCAAGGAGCGAGTCCACATCACCGGCGAGGTGAGCTGCTGGGCGAGCAGGCGGATCCAGTCAGCCGCCCTGCGGTAAGGGAAGGCGTCCACGTTGGCGATGACCGGCACTTCGGCGTCGAAGAAGCGCGACTCGAGCAGCGCCTTGCGCAGCCGGTGCCTGGCGTGCTCCATAAATGGCGTATGGAAGGCGCCGTTGACCGGGAGGACCATCACCCGCTTGGCTCCGTACTCGCGCGCCCGCTCGATCGCGCCTTCGAGCGCGCCCTTGCGCCCGGCCAGCACCACCTGCCCGGGGGCGTTGTAGTTGGCGACCCAAACGTCGCCGCCGGCCTCGTCGCAGGCCCGCTCGGCGCCCTCGTCGTCGATACCGAGCAGAGCGGCCATGGCGCCGGGATGCTCCTCGGCGGCGTCCTGCATCGCCTCGGCCCGCTCGGAGACCAGGCGCGCACCGGTGTCGAAGGCGAGTGCGCCCGCGGCCACCAGCGCGCAGTATTCGCCGAGCGAATGCCCTGCGCAGATTGACGGGGTGACGCCGGTTCGCTCGATGGCGTCGAGCACCATCATCGACATGGTGTAGGTTGCCAGCTGCGTGTTGCGAGTCTGGGAGAGTGCGTCCTGGTCCGCGTCAAGAAGCAGTGAGGCAATGTCACGGCCGGATGCCTCCGACGCCTCGTGAACTATCTCCCAAGAGGGATGGTCGACCCATGCCGCTCCCATCCCCGGCCGCTGGGAGCCTTGCCCGGGAAATGTGAATGCGATCACCTGCAGCCTTTCGTCCTCAATGTCCCTCCACGCGCTGGCGCGCCCGCGGAAGGCGGCTCATTGCCGGTCTTCGGCTTGTGGAACAAGGCCCTCTCGGCGCCTTCCCGCCCGGGAGAGGTCGGATGCGCCCTAAGGGACCTTGGACCGTGAAATACCCCAATTGCATTAATAGACTCTGCGAAGGACGCCGGGGTTACAGAATTTCTCGAAGTTCGGCCTCGGCCGTTGGCGGAGATGCCATCAGCGCTCCAAGGGCCTTTTCCGGACGACCGCCGGCCCAAGCCGGACCGGGGGCGGCGCAGCGCCTGCGCCTTCGGCGACATTCTAGATGCGGCCTCGCGGACGTCGATGGTGCGCTGCGCCCGGTCCGGGCGGAAGAGGCGGGTTGCGCAGTCAGCCGAATGCGCTGTGGATTTTCGATGCTGCGGGATTCGGTCACAATCGATGAAGGGCAGGTCGGGGGCGAATGATCTATGCTGACTACTTGCTTGCCCGGGTGGTGGAATGGTAGACACGGAGGACTCAAAATCCTTTGCTCGCGAGGGCGTGCGGGTTCGAATCCCGCTCCGGGTACTTCACGATTGGCGGCTCAGATGCTCCTGCGGTTCCGCGCACGGGCATCCGCGGCTTGTTTGAGGATTCGGTTGGCGGCGATACGCGAAGCGCGGAGCCTGGTGCCCGCCGGTGCGCTGGGGACCTGGGTTGGGTGACCTGAATCAAGCGAGCGGGCCCGCCTTCGCGATTCGGGAGGCCCGCGATGATGACTGGCCCCGGATCTGGCCGATCATCCATGAGGTGGCCATGGAGCAGAGCACCTTCGCCTACGAACCCGGCATGAGCGAGGCCGACGCCAAGCGGATCTGGATGGTTGCGCCGCCCTCGAGGGTGGTGGTCGCCGAAGGTGGCGGCCGGGTTCTGGGCACGGCCGGCATGTATACCAATAGGCCGGGACCGGGGGACCACGTCGCCTCGGGGAGCCTGATGGTGGCGGGTGCGGCACGGGGGATGGGCGTGGGACGCGCATTGACCGAGGAGATCATCAGGTGGGCTCGCCAGGCCCGCTTCGCCGCCGTGCAGTTCAATGCGGTCGTGGATTCCAACCATGCCGCGATAGCGATTTACGAGAGCCTTGGGTTCGTAACCCTGGGCACGGCTCCGGGCGCATTCCGCCACCCGACTCTTGGCCGGGTCGGCCTGCGCATCATGTGGTTGGACCTCGAGGCCACCGGCCCCGGCACCCTGTAAGCGACGCCCCAACTTCGCTTAGTGTCCCGCCTGCCCTAAATTGGCCCGATGGCGATGACACCGGACCAATTGCGGAATCGGGCCACCAAGTGAGGGCTGGGCGCTGGCGCGCGCCCGCTCTGGTGGCGGCCGCACTGGTCATCGTCGTCGGAGTGTCGATCTATCTCAACCGGGGCGTCTCCGCCCGCGGAGCCTCCTCGGGCTCCACCACTCCTTCGACGGCCTCCGTTGCTCCAACCACCGGCGCGGACCCGGCCACCACCTCGCCACCGGCGGCGCCGGCTCCGACCCTGGGTGAAGCGAACAGCTACTTCAACGGTGGCGGCTTCGGGCAGGTCGCACCCCCGGCCTTCAGCAACGGCGGGGATCCGACCGGCGCGGTTGGATCGATTACTTGGCGCAACTGGGGCTCCAGCGAGGCGATCGGGACCGGCGTCTCGGACTACGTCGGTCCCAACCAGGCCGTTGCATCCGGGACCCAGGAGTCCGTCCGCGTCGTCGCCTTCGATCTGGGCAATTGCCGCGGACGCTACATGTATGCCGCGGTGGAGTGGTACTTTCCCCAGCACGGGCAGTCCTTCGACGCCAACCGCTTCGAGGACATCTGCATCGGAGCCTACTATCCGCCCAATTCGGGCCATTATGTGCCGGCACCGGGAAGCGCGGTCGCCACGGGCTACTCCATGACGTTTTCCGAGACGGTGGACGGTGTGAGCGGGACGCTGGTCAAGAACGCGAGTGGCGCCCAAGAGGCTCAGGCGGTGCTCGCTTTCCGAGGCAGTCTTGGAGTGGACGGCACCGTGTCGGCCACCAGCCGGGGACCCGCCGACGCCGGCCAGGCCATCAAGGGCCAGTGGTCGGACTCCGGTCTGACCCTCGACAACTGCGGCGTACTGGTCGGCGGGTCCGCCAACCCTTCGGCGAGCTGCACTTTCGTTTACCAAGGCCCCTGAGGCCCACTGCGCTTGAGCCGAGCTGAACCCTCGCCTCTACACAGCTCGTC
>JAKAEN010000281.1 GCA_021818355.1 Actinomycetes bacterium
GGCGAATCGAATCCCGCCCGCGGTGTCGAGCGGCTCGGGCTCGACCGCGTAGACAATCTCCACGCCGGCTACCTCGCCGCTCGGGTATGCCTCGATGAACACATCCGGCCTGTAACCGAGAGAGAGTACGACCCGGTCCACGCCAAAGCGTGCAAGTCTTTCGACCACGCGCTCCAACATGGTTACCCCGGCGATGCAGAGCATCTGCTTGGGAATTTCGTGGGTGAGCGGCCTGAGCCTTGTGCCCATACCACCTGCCAGCACCACAGCCTGCAACGAGCCTCCTCAGTTACCTCTGGAGCGCGGGAAGCGGGGAATAAAGCGCTCACTCATCTTAGTATTTCGGCCTACCCCTGGACGGCCCGGATCCGAATCGCCCGACTCCAGCTCAGCCTGCTGCGGTCGTGGTGGTCTTCGACGTTGCAGTCGTTGTCGGGGAGAGGCTCGGGACCAGAGTCGTGGTCGTCGAGGAGAGCGTCTGGGTCAAGCTGAGGTTCACCAGCGCCTTGGTCGAATCGGGCTTCGGTAATGATGAGCCCTTGGCAACCAGGCCGATCGAAATCAGCTGCTGATCGCCGAAGCGGATGTTGGTCGGGTTGCCCGTATAGGCCTTGCCGGCGGAAAGGAGCGAGGACCACACCTTGACCTGGATCGTGGCGGGCTTTCCGTTGCAGGTCGCGCCGGAGCTGATTGCCGCATGCCCCGGATAGAGGATCTTGCTCCCCGAGAGGTAGAGCCCGCTGTAACCGAGGACGAACTTGCCCAAGGTCGCGTTGGAGCCCTCGTTCAGCGCGCTGCGAGGCTGGACGGTAATTAGGCCGTTGCCAGTCGTGTAGAAGGAGAGAGTCGAGGTGTTCTTCTGTGCCTTCAGGTTGGGGAGGAACGCATTGCAGTCGTACACTCCAAAGGCGACGTGCCAGGTTTGGCCGACTCGCGGCGGAGATCCGGCCGCCCCCGACGGATGCAGGCGCTCGTAACGCGAGTAGCCGACCACGAATAGACCGAGCACGATGATGAGGGCGAGGGAGGTGTAAAAGCCCAGAGGCACTTCACCCTTGCGCGTTCTGCTGCCGCCGGTAGCCGCCGCGCGCGCTACCCGCTTGCCAGTCGATGCCTTGGCCATATGTGCTGCTTACCCGCCTTGAACTCCGGTTTGACCCCTAACACTCTATCTGCACGCGCCCACATGCAACCGTGTGGCTTGCGCTACTCGCCCCGCCGCATCCGCCTCCTGGCTGCGGCGCGCACGGCGCCGATGGCAAAGCGCAGCGCAGCTCCGACGGCTACGAGAGGCAGCGCCAAGCGGTCCGCTCCCTCCAGAGTCTGATTCGCGTACCTCCATAAGGAGAGCGAGTGCTGCGCGAGGACGAAATAGGGGCGTGAAACGGAAGAGCGGCCCTGGTGGTGCACGACGCGCGCGCGAGAATCGTACCCGATGGCGCGGCCCTTGCCGATGATCCGCCGGCACAGCTCGACGTCCTCGAGGAACATGAAGTAGCGGTCGTCGAAGCCGCCGACGTCGAGGAAGAACTCCCTGGAGAGCATGAGGAACGCCCCCGAGGCCCACCGATCGGTGCCCAACGGCTGGTCCGAGGCCGAGCGATAGTAGCGGCTGACCGGATTCGACGGCCAGACCAGCCCGAGCGCGGCGTGAACCGCCGAGACCCAAAGGCTCGGAAAGCGCCGTATCGACGGGTAGCGCCCTCCTTGGGAGTCCAGGATCATCGGCGCCACAACTCCGGCCGTGGGGTTCCGCTCCAGAAAATCGGCCAGGTTCGCAAGCGCTCCCGGCTCCAGGGTGCAGTCGGGGTTGCAGATCGCCAGAAGCTCCCCATGCGCGGCCCGCGCGCCGATGTTGACCGCCCTTCCGAAGCCGAGATTCGCGCCGGTTTGAATCACCTCCAATTCGCGCGGCGGCGCGAGGGAGCCGACGGCGGACGAGGCCGCCGCGACGCTGCCGTCGGCAGAGGCGTTATCTACCACGATCACCTGAGCTGCGCCGGCATCGAAAAGGGAGGTTGCGCAGGAGGCGAGCAGGTCCCCGGCGTTGTAGTTGACGACCACGGCCGAGATGACCGGCGAGGGCCGCTCTTCGCTGGTCAACCGGCTAACCACAATTGGCGGGCAAGCTTCGCCACCGATTCCCGGTAGTCGGGCATCGGAGCCAGGCCCGCAAGACGCGCCGCGCAGTTGTCAAGGACGGAGTAGGCCGGGCGCGGAGCCTTGCGCGTCGCGGCAATCTCGGAGCTGTCGATGGGCACCACTCGCGCCTGGTCCGCACCAACCTCGGCAAAGACGAAGCGAACAAGCTCGTACCAGGAGAGATGCCCCTGGTTGGTCAAGTGAAAGACGCCGCTCATGTCCTCGAGTATGAGAGTGGCCAACGCTCCGGCGAGGTCCTCCACCACGGTAGGCGAGCCGACCTGGTCGGCAACAAAGCGAACCGCGCCCTCCGCGCGGGCCAAAGTCAGGATGGTCTTCAAGGTATTGCGGCCGTATCGCCCCATGACCCATGAGGTTCGCACGATGAGGTCATCTATATCTAGTTCCGCCTCCCCCGCCAGCTTGGACTTGCCGTAGACGGATAGGGGCGAAGTCGGATCCCATTCGCGGTATGGCGTCGAGGCTGTGCCGTCGAAAACGTAGTCGGTGGAGAGGTAACAGATGCGCGATCGGGTGCGCCTGGCGGCCTGCTTGAGATAGCGGACGGAGAGCGCGTTGGCGAGGTACGCGGCGTCCGGGTCGTCCTCACATGCATCGACCGCCGTCATGGCTCCGAGGTGGACGATCCAATCCGGTGCGAACCCCGTCACCGCGTCGAAGACCTGACTCCGATCGGTGAAGTCGAGCTGCTCCCGGGTGGTTCCCATCACCTCGGCAAAGATCGGGTGCGCGACGGCCTCCTCGAGGAACTCCTTGCCGACCTGCCCACCCGCTCCGGTCACCAAGAGCCGCACGTCAAGCCTCCTACGCCACAGGCGCTCACTTGCTCCAGGTCCCCTCCTGGACAGGAGCCCGCTCCTTGAGCGGCTCCCACCAGGCACGATTCTCCGCATACCAGCGGATGGTCTCGGCGACCCCGGAGTCGAAGGCGATGCGTGGAGCCCATCCCAACTCGGAACGGATCCTGGTCGAATCGAGCAGGTAACGGCGATCGTGGCTCGGTCGATCGGGGACGATCCGCTTCAAAGAGTCGTCCTTGCCGAGCTCCGCCAGAACCAGGTCGGCGATGTCCATAATGCTCTTCTCGACGCCAGTGCCGACGTGGTACGTCTCTCCGTCCTTACCACGATTGATCACCAGGTCGATCGCACGGCAATGATCGAGCGCGTGGATCCACTCGCGCCGATTCTGCGTGGAGGCGTAGAGCGGGAGTGGCTTG
>JAKAEN010000282.1 GCA_021818355.1 Actinomycetes bacterium
CTACGAAAACTGGTCCTCGCTCCCCCAGTGAGCCCTAGAGTGCCCCGGCAAGTGCCGAAGCGCCCTTTGGGAGGGTGTGCGAATCCCAACCACTTGGCGGCAAGGCCTTGTGCCGGCGTCGCGGCCCGGTGGGGCCGACCGTCGACCCTTCTTGCCCGGTCGAGGCGGAATCAGGGAATTTGCCGGATGCGCACCAGATTTCCCGCTGGGTCGCGGAACGCGCAGTCCCTCACCCCGTAGGGCTGGCTCAACGGCTCCTGCACAACTTCGGCACCGGTCGCCTGGACCTGGTCGAAGACCTGGTCCAGATTCTCGGTTGCCAGCATGATCCATCCATAGGTGCCCTTGGCCATCATCTCCGTCACCACCCGGCGTTCTTCGTCGGTAATGCCCGGGTCGAGAGCCGGAGGCGCAAGGAGGATGCAGGACTCGGGCTGATTGGGCGGCCCGACCGTGATCCAGCGCATGCTCCCTTGGCCGACGTCGGTTCGCACCTCGAAACCAAGTGCGTCGCGGTAGAAAGCCAAGGAGGCTTCCGGGTCGGTGTGGGGGAGTGCGGTCGTGTGAATGGTTATGTTCATGTCGGCAACGCTATCTAAAGGCCGCCATCCGCCGCTTCTCGATTCCTGACCGGTCTGGCCACCTGCTTGGTCACGCAGGCCGGTACCCCGCGAAGGCCCTTGGCCGCGGAGCGCTTGAAGGCGCTGGGAGTGCTACCGACCAGTTCGGAGAAGCGGGCGCTGAATGTGCCGAGTGACGAGTATCCGACCGCGAAGCAGACCTCGGTGACGCTGAGGTCTCCGCGCTCCAATAGGCGCATGGCCCGCTCGACGCGCCGGGTCATCAAGTAGCTGTAGGGCGATTCACCGTAGGCCAGGCGGAACTGGCGGCTGAGATGCCCGGCGGACATGTTCGCTCCCCGCGCCAGCGCTTCGACGTCAAGAGGCCTGGCGTACTCGCGGTCGATCCGGTCGCGCACTCTACGGAGCCATGCCAGGTCGTCAAGGCTCTTGGCGGCCGGCGGCCGAGTCGTGGACCCGATCCGAGGCAAGCAGATCCCCGCGTGATCCGGGCGGGTTTCCTCCTCCGCCCTCTCGGGCTGGTGCCCACAGCCCAGCAGACTCTTGTCGGGGCCGGCGAGGGCGTGTTCTAGGCCCTCCTGCAAAGTGGCGAGCGCCTGTATTCGCGCCTTCACCTCGGCAAGTGCCGCTTCGAAGTGCAGGTTCGGGGCGGCTGAGCCTTCGCCCTCGAGCATCGCCGCGATCTCGCCCAGCCCGATGCCGGCCCGGCGCGCGAGGAGGATGACCTTCAGGCGCTCGAGAGTGGCCGGGGAGTAGCGGCGGCGCAGCCCGGACCGGTCTTCGCTGGCGATCAGGCCCTTGCGCTCGTAGAAGTGCAATGCCGACGGAAGGAGTCCGGTCATGGCGCAGACTTCGCCGATGTCGATCGAGTCGGGCATGAACCTCAACCATAGTTGAGCTTTACCCGCAGGATCAGCCGGCGCGAAGCGCGATGCCCCTCCGGCGGCGCGCAGGACCGGCCCAGGCAGCCGGGTTCGGATCGATGGCCGGGCCCGGCCTCAGGTGCCGCGCTTGGCAAAGACGCAATGGATGAACTCGAGCGTGGCGGAGCGGAGCGACTCCGCGGACATTTTGGCCCCCGCCATCTGTGCCGCCGCGTCGCACGCCCCGGCCACGAGGACTGCCGAGAGCGGGGGCTGTGGAACGCGCAGATCGGCAAGCGCGAGCTGCAGTGGCGAGCGGGCGGCGTCCTGGAGCTCCTCCAGCCGCATCCTGCACATGGCGGGGAGTTCCGCGCGCTCGAGGGCGTGCACCGCCCGCCAGGCGATGGTGCCGGCACGGTCGATGACGATCGTCACGTAGGCCTCGACCGCGGCGGCCGGGCCCTCGGCCATGGCCAAGGCCTCGGATATCTCCGAGATCTGCCGGGCCATGGCCTCCTCGACCGCCGCGGCCAAGAGGGCGGCCGAGCTGTCGAAGTACTGGTAGACGCTGGCTCTGGCAAGCCCGGCCCGCTTGCCAACCGCTCCGGGAGTCACCGCCGAGACGCCTTCGTCGGCCAGCAGCGCCATCGCCGCGTCCAGCAGTGCCGAACGCTGGCGCGCCTGGTGCTCGGCCAGTGTGGGTTCGGAGATCCTGGGCATCGCCGTTCGTCCTCCTGTCACCTGGGGTGGTTCTCGCCCCCTCTCAGGAGCGCGACCCGGTACCGCCGCCGTCGGCGGGGGTTGCCGCCGGCTTCAAGAGCAGGGTCGCCGCCAGTCCCACCAGGATAAACAGTGCCGCGGTCAGCGCCACCGCGCGGGTCGCATCCACCGCCGCTCCGGAGGCCGCCGCCACTAATGCCGATCCCCCCGGCATCCCGTGCAGGGATTGGATGGCGGCGCCGCCCGTGGTGCGCACCAGTGCCGCGACCTGGGACGCCACCGCCTTTCCGACGCCGGGAAGCCCGGCCACCGACCTCTCGGTCACGCTTCCGATCCGGGTCAGGTAGATGGCTCCCAGGACCGCAATGCCCAAAGCCGATCCGACCTGCCGGGCGGTGCTCTGGATTCCGGAGGCCCTACCGCTCTGCTCGACGGGAACGTCGGTGAGAATCACTCCGGTGAGCTGCGCGGTCGCGAAGCCGACCCCGACGCCGTAGACGAAGAGGGGAATGGCGAGGATCCAGGCGCCCACCGACGGCGACACCACCACCGCCACTCCCGCGATGCCGATCACCTCCAGGGCAAGGCCGGTGCGCGCCACCCCGCGGGCGCTGGTCAGCTTGGCAATCTGAGGCGTTGCCCCGCCCGCCACCAGCGTCCCCGCCGCCAGGGCGAGAAAGAGCACTCCCGTGCCGAGCGCCGAGTAGCCGAGGACCCCTTGCAGGAAGAGGGGGAGGACGAAGAGCAGCCCGAACTCGCCCAGCGACACGACAAGTGCCGCGACGTTGCCCGCCGAGAAGCTGCGGATGGCGAAGAGGGAGAGGTCGACCAGCACCACGGAGCCGCGCCGACGGCGCCTGGTCTCGACCGCCACGAAGGCGCCGAGTGCCACCACTCCGATGGCCAGCGCCACCGGAACCGGGGAGATCCAGGCGGCC
Organism: Actinomycetes bacterium; assembly: GCA_021818355.1. Lineage (GTDB taxonomy): Bacteria > Actinomycetota > Acidimicrobiia > Acidimicrobiales > Acidimicrobiaceae > Acidithrix. The sequence goes on from JAKAEN010000282.1 coordinate 3,103, forward strand.
GGCCACTTCAGCGAAGCGAGGGTGAAGGCGCGGATGGCATTCCACCACCCGTAGTTGACGCCTTCGATGAGGGCGAAGACGATGCCGGCGAAGCCGATGACCGCCAGGGCGTTTCCGGGGACGTCAAGGCCTCTGCGCGTGGTGGGATCGGAGGTCTCGGGGATGAAGAAGAGGATGCCGATCACGACGATGGCCCCGATGGGCAGGTTCACCAGGAAGGCCCATCTCCAGCTGAAGTCGGTTGTGAGCCACCCGCCGGCAAGG
>JAKAEN010000283.1 GCA_021818355.1 Actinomycetes bacterium
CCGCGGCCGAGGAGCAAGCCGACTGCGACGTGGTGCTGGTCACCCATGACGAAGGCGCATATTCCGCCGCGCAGCGGGTCCGCCGAGAAATGCTCGCACTAAATCCCGAAAAGGGTTGGGAGGAGCTAGGCGAGAAGGCGCTCGAAGCCGCCATCCGTTTGGCCCGCGAAGCAAGGCGCAGCCGGCTCGTGCTCTTTCTCGGTGCCGGAGTCAGCGCCGGTGCGGGATTGCCGGGATGGGCTGTCCTCCTGCAGCAGCTGGCCAGAGAATACGGGCTGGACGAAAAGCAGATCGAGGGGCTAAGTACCTTCGACCTCCGCGACCAGGCCGAAATCTTGGCGGGCTGGGCAGTCGGCAGGAAGGACGATTTCAACGGCAGGGTGGCGCAGCTGCTCAAGACGGGAGAGCGTTACAGCCTTGCGCATGGGCTGCTCGCCTCGCTTTCCGTATCCGAATCGATCACCACCAACTTCGACGAACTTTTTGAATCGGCGTGTAGAGCCTGGAGCGGTGGCGAGCTTTCCGTACTTCCCTACGAACCCGCCAAGTACGGCTCGCCGTGGCTGCTCAAACTGCACGGATCGGTCCACGCCCAGGAATCGATGACGTTGACCAGGACCGATTACCGGAACCTTGCCGAGCGTTACGGGGCTCTGCTCGGGCTGGTGCAGGCCATGCTCTTCACACGGCACATGCTCTTCGTCGGATATTCGCTCTCCGACGACGACGTTCACGAAGTGGTTCGCCAGGTACGCTTCGCGCGAGCAGGAGGCAACGGGAAGGAATTCGGAACGGTGGTCACCCTTTTCGAAAATCCACTGTTCGAAAAGCTTTGGCCGGACATGTCGGTTGTATCCCTGGGAACTGCGAATTCGAAGCCCACACCGGCGGACCTGGGGAAGGCGGCCCGCCGGTTCGAAATCTTCCTCGACCGCCTATGCCTGGAGGCCGCCGACCTCGACCGCCACCTGATGGACTCGAGCTATCAAACCATGCTGGATGATGGTGAGCGGAAGTTGAAAGACGTCCTCCGGCACCTTCAGGAGGAAATCGCCTCGGTGCCGGACTGCGCCGGCAAGGAGAAGATCGAGACGCTCTTGAGCGGCTTCGGAGCCACCAGAGATCATCCCTGACGCTCCTGTCGATGCTCGTGCAAGACTGAGCCGATGCGCTGCCGAAGAAGGGGCCGCCCTCCTCCCGAGGAGGACTACCGGCGTGGGGCGATGGTCCAGGCGCAATATGACCACCTCTCCTGCAAGGTAAAACCTTCCTGCCGGGCTTGGAAGGCCGGCCGCGCAGCGCGGAGCACGTCCTCCGCTCGGTCAAGGTCTCAGGCCTATGGCCACCAACACCGCCAAGTGCGGCGGCCTCACCATGGCCGGGACTCCACACCACCTCCGGTTCCGGGGTCCGGGCCGGAGGCGATGCCAAAGGGAGGCCCGGGCATGTGGACCAATTGCGTCGCCTTGGTCTCAGTCGTCAAGGAACCACCCGACGGCAGCGTTCCAAGCAGCCGGAAACTCGAAGTAGGGCGAATGTCCCGCGCGTGGAATCTCGACAACTCGAGCGTCCGGGAGCAGATCCGCGAGAGCACGGATGCTGCGCGGCGGGAAGAGCGGATCGCGGTCACCGACCACGCAGAGAACCGGCATCGAGAAGGCCGACGCCTCCGCCGGTTGGTGAGTCACCGCCAAGAGGCGCGGAAGCATCACCTCCGGGTCGGCGGTGCCCATTCTCCCAAGCGACTGATAAAGGTGCGCAAGTTCTGGAGAGCGGCGTGCAAGACCGGGATCGATCGCCGGGTGAAGCCCGAGCCTGTCGCCGGCCACCAGCGGCCCGCCACCCCTTTGCGCCAGCGCCTGGACAATGGCGTCCGAAACGAAGCCGCCGAGGGTGTCGGCGAGGACAACCCGCCTGGCGATGCCCGGTCGGCGCAGCACCGCGCCAACCACGCTCCAGCCTCCCATCGACTGGCCGACCAGATCCGCCTTCGCTATGCCGAGATGTTCCATGATCGCCAGCAGATCCCGGGCAGCTACCTCGGGTCCGCTCAGACCGCCCAGGTCGCTGGAGCGGCCGTAACCCCGGTGATCCCAGGTCACCACCATGCGGTCCTTCGCAAAGGTGGCTACCTGCTGAAACCAGACGGCGTGATTACCACCGGCGCCGTGGGACAGAACCAGCGGAACACCTCCCTCGCCAACCACCTCGTAGTAAAGTCTCTCGCCCTCGTGCTCCACGAAGCCGGTCCGGCGAACGGGCAGTGCGGTGTCGGCAGGCTCCGCCGGGCGCCGCAACGCCACGCACTCGAACTCGACTCGGGCACCCATGGCAAGCTTGACGCCTCCGATGGTGATGCGGGCCGGAGGAAGCCCGGGGAAGAAGGCCGCATACGCGCGGTTCATGGCCGCGAAGTCGCCCATGTCGGCGAGGTAGGCGCTCACCTTCAGCACGTCGTTCCAGGTGCTGCCCGCCGCCTCGAGAATGCGGCCGATGTTATGGAGCGCCTGGGTGGTCTCCGGCTCCACGCCGCCCACCGCCAAGACTCCGTCAGGCGTGGTGCCAAGTGTCCCCGAGACGAAGGCCAGCTGCTCCGAGATTCCCGCATGGGCAAACTGGGGAAGACGCGTGAGGCCCTCGACCACTATTCGATCAACACCGTCTGCCACTCGCTACTCCCTGGGAACTGGACACCCTTGGCACCGCAACCGGCAGGTTCGCACCGCCGGGACGGCCTCGATTCTTCCACAGCGCCGGCCGGTTCCGTTGGTATGCGGGCCAAGGGCTTGGCATTATCCGCTGGTGTACAGATACGGCGCGGCCAGGACAGGGAAGAGTCCGGCGGCGGCGCATCCTGTCAGCGCCAGCCGGGCGACCTGCGGTTTCCGATGTCCACTCCGGGCAACGGCGGCACCCAGATCGCGGCATCCCGGTCTCCCAAGGGGGCGCACGCGCCCTCCAGGAACTTGGTGCCAACCCATGCGCAGATCAGGGCATCGAGTGCGTCCTCGTAACGCTTCATCCCGCTCAGCGTCAGGCCTCCGTCCCCCTTGGGCAGAGGCAGTCCAATACCATCGATGCTCGCGCCCAGCGCGTCGCGCAACCTGGTCCAGAGGTCGAGGAGGCGGGCAATCCGCACGGCCGGCGGCTCGCCAGGCCAGTACTTGCTGGTTCTGGAAGTCTTATAAGGAACGCGGTAGGTCACGCCCAGGAGCGACATGGCTGCCGGATGAGGATAGACCTCGATGAGAGGACGCATCCCCGCGGAGATCGACCCGGTTCCGGCGACCTGGTAACCCCTCGCCAGGAGCCCCCCGCTCATAATCGCGCTGATCTTGCCTGGGCGCTCGGGAGTGGGTGAGTGAA
>JAKAEN010000284.1 GCA_021818355.1 Actinomycetes bacterium
TGCAGCACCCGGCCTCTCAATTCGTCTCCGCCCACGCCACCTGCCCCCACTGCGGCAGCACCCGCGTGCAGGAGCTGGCCGCCGCCCCGGCTGTGCACCCGGTCGAGAAGGCTCCCGCCGAAATCACCCACAGCCGGCAGGCCAAGATGCGCCAGCCCCGCCAGCCCCGCCGCCGCAGCGCCCTCTAGCTTCAAGGCAAGCGGCATGCTGAGAGCGAGTGCCCCATGACGTCTGCGCAGCAGTCGTCATGAGTGGAAATACCCCACCCCCCGTGAATGCTCCACCGCCTAACAGGCGGTGGCTTCGGTTACGGCTGGAAGCCGGATTGATCGGCCATGCGGCCGATTACACCACGTTGAAATCATCGTCTGGCGTCGGAGGCTTTTGCTCCTCGATATATCGCTTCCAGACTTCGTCTGTTACATTTCCGCTCGTTGCTGCCCAGTAGCCCCGTGCCCACAGATGCTGCCCCCAATAACGCTTAAGCAGGCTGGCATATTCGCTCAACAGCTTGTGCGAGCTCTTGCCTTTCAGATACTGCTCTGCCCGCGACACCGAGATTTGTGGCGGTATCCCAATCAGCATATGCACATGGTCCCGGTTGATCGACCCAGCGTAGATCACCATCTCTTGGCTGCGTGCAATCTCTCGAAGCAGTTCTCGGCAGCGTTGTCCCACGTCGCCGGCAAGCACCTCATACCGATACTTCGTCGTCCACACCAAGTGGTACTTACAATCCCACACCGTGTGGCTGCCACGCTTGTAGTCTTCCATCCCTACAAGCCTAGCCCCATCCGTCGCCTGAAGGCGAGGGGTTTACCGATCCCCTATCGGGGACTCTAAATTTATTTACGGTTTTCCACATTTCGTTTGCGTGTTTTCGCTTGGCTACTTTCGTCTCATCTTCGCTTTTTAGCTGAAACTACGCTCTCACCGCAAACCCGTTATCATGAGGTCGAGCGCGAAGCGAGGGTCCGCGCATCCATGTCCGAGCCAACCTTTTTCATCTCGGCCGGTGAGGCCAGCGGCGAGCACTACGGCGCGCTGCTCATCGCCGCGCTCCAGGCCCGCCTCCATTCCATTGGCCAGTCCGCATCCTTCTACGGCATGGGCGGAGACCGCATGGCCGCCGCCGGCCTCAATCCCGGCCTCAATCCCGGATTTGACCGCATCGTCCGCTCCGAAGACATGGCCGTCATGGGCATCACCGAGGTCCTCCATCACCTCCCGCGTATCTATTGCGAGTTTCGTAAGCTCAAAAGCGCCATCCGTCGCCGCCCGCCCTCGGTCGCCATCCTCATCGACTTCCCTGACATCCACTTCCGTCTCGCCGCGCAGCTTCACCGCCTCGGCGTGCCCGTGCTCTTCTTCGTCAGTCCCCAGCTCTGGGCCTGGAAGAAGCACCGCATCAAGCTCGTGCAGAAGTACGTCGACGAGATGCTCGTCATCTTCCCTTTCGAGGAGCAGTTTTACCTGGACCACGGCGTCCGCGCCCGCTTCGTCGGCCACCCGCTCGCCGATCTGCCCCTGCCTTCCATCTCCCGCGCCGACTTCGCCCTCCAGCACCAGCTCGATCCCACCCTGCCCTGGATTGGTCTGCTGCCCGGCTCCCGCGCTCGCGAAATCCGCGACAACCTCCCTGAAATCCTCCGCGCAGCCGACCTCCTTCTCCGCGACCGCGGCCCGGCTCAGTTCCTCATCCCGCTGGCTCCCACGCTCACGGCTGCCCAGCGCGCAATGACCACTCAACTCGTCGGCCAGCTCGGGCAGAACCTCACCGTCCGCTTCACTGGCGATGCAAGGGCCACCCTCCACCACGCCCGCGCCTCTGTTGTCGCCAGCGGCACAGCTACCGTCGAAGCCGCCCTCATCGGCAATCCCTTCGTCGTCGTCTACCGCGTCTCCCCGCTTACTTATGCCATCGCCCAGCGCGTCGTCACCGTGCCCCACGTCGCCATGGCCAACCTCATCGCCGGCCGCCGCGCCGTGCCCGAACTCATTCAGGGCGACTTCACCGCCGCCAACATCGTCCTGCATCTCGCGCCTTTGCTACCCGATGGCAGCCCGCGTCAGTCCATGATGCAGGACCTCGCACGCATCCGCGCCCTGCTTGCCTTGCATCCCCCGCAGGGTCAACCGGCTGCGAGCGCTGTCGATCGCGTCGCAACGATTGCGCTCGCGTATGCCGGCCTCGCTTCCCCGCTTCAGGAATCCGTGTCATCCTGAATCGGAACCCGCAGGAGCGGCAATGTAGAATCAGTGACTCCCGCATGAAGGGCTGCCACATCATGAAGATTGCTCTTGGTCGTAGGAACGTGCTCCAACCATCCGCTTCCCCATCGCCCCGCCTGCCGCTCTTTGCAGGTCTAGCCACGCTCGTCCTGCTGGCTATCGCGCCCGCCGCCGCCCAGCGCGCCGAGCGCCCCGCGCTCAACATCTCCGCCTACAACATCGACGCCGAGATCGATACCGCCACCCACCACATCACGGCCAAGGCCATCGTCACCTTCACCGCGCCCGACGCCGCCCCGGACGTCAGCTTCGGCTTCCATCCCGCGCTCAAAGTCACCCAGATTACCGACGCAACCGGCAAGGTCCTCACCGGCGAACGCCTCGCCGACGGCACCATCCGCGTCACGCCCGTCACACCCATCGACCACACCAAACCGGAGGTCTGGACCTTCCAGTACGAAGGCGTCATCACCGGCGCCGAAGACGGCCCCGTCGAGGGCCTCAAGCTCGCCGCGATCGAAGAGCCGATTACTTACCTGCTCTATCCCGGCCGCTGGTTCCCCATGACCGGTTACCTCACTGACCGCTTCACCGCCGAGATTCACTTCCGTGTCCCTCAGGGCATGAAGGTCTTCGGCAGCGGCCAGCAGGGCGCCTCGCATCCCGTCACCCTCGCCAGCGGCAAGCCCGGCGACCAGTTCGACTTCAAGTGGGACAAGCCCGGCTTTCCTGGCACCATCATCGCCGGCCGCTACCTCGGCCCCTACACAGCTGGCCCCGGCAACATCAAGGTCTACCTCACCGTCGCCCACCAGTCGCTCGGCAACCCTTTCGCGCAGACCGCCGCCAAGGAGTACGACTTCTTCAGCGAGGACTTCGGCTCGCCGGAGACCCCGCACCTCAATGTCGTCGAAATTCCCGATGACACTCTGCCCGCGGTCTGGGCGCCCGAGCTCGCTGCCATCCTCGGCTCCCGCGTCGGCGACAAGTCCGGCATCCGCCTCCTCGCCAACACCATCGCCCACCAGTGGTGGGGCTCTGAGGTCAGCCCCAAATCCCTCAATGACGCCTGGATCACCAACGGCATGTCCCGCTATGGCGAGCTGATGTATCTCGAAGACGACAGCGGC
>JAKAEN010000285.1 GCA_021818355.1 Actinomycetes bacterium
GTAGGCGGCCAGGTCGTCGGCGCGCTTGAGGGCGGTCTCCCGGTAGGTGCCCGCGGGAAGGCCCAGCTTGTCGCCCAGGCGCGCGATACGGGAGGAGACCTCCTTGACCGGGGCCTTGGGGTCGAGTACCGCCTCGATCGCCTCCGGGTGCAGGACCGCCATGCGTCCCCAGGCAAAGGCCTCCAGGTTGGTCTTGAGGCCCACCTTGTTGAGTTCGAAGGCCCTGTTTAGGGAGTCCAGGCTGATGGGGAGCAGCCCCAGCTGCCAGGCAGCGCCGAGCACCATCACGTTGGCGGGGATCTCGTCCCCGTAGAGCTTGTCGGCCAGTTGCTGGGCCGGCAGGCGGAAGGAGCCCTGCGGATTGGTGAAGCGGGCCACCGCGTTGAGGGCGGCGTCCGGGGTCGGCCCCTGGTGCCAGGGGTCGGCCACCTCCCGCCCGTTGGGGACGTAGCTGGTCGAGACCACGGCGCGGGTGCGGTCGGGGCCGGCCACACGCAGGTTCTTCTCCGAGGCGGTGCCGATCAGGTCGAAGCCGAGCAGCAGGTCGGCGGTACCCGCCGGATGGGTTACCGCCTCGTCTCGAGGCTCGGAGGTGATGTGCAGGTCCGAGACCACCGGTCCGGCCTTCTGGGAGAGCCCGGTCTGGTCCAGGCCCACGGTGTAGAGGCCGTCCAGGGTGGCCGCCACCTCCAGGATGGCCGCCAGCGTCACCACGCCGGTGCCGCCGATGCCGACCATGCGGATGCGGGTCCCCTGGGCCGGCACCCGGATCTCCGGATCGGTGAGCGGCAGGTCGGGAAGGGCGTTTGCCTTGCCCTTTCCCGTGCCCTTTCCGGGCTCCACCAGCAGGAAGGAGGGGCAGTCACCCTTCAGGCAGGAGCGGTCGTGGCTGCAGGAGCCCTGGTTGATCCTGGTCTTGCGGCCGAACTCGGTCATCACCGGCTCCACCGAGAGGCAGTTGGACTTCTCGCCGCAGTCCCCGCATCCCTCGCAGATGCGCTCGTTGATAACCACGATGTCCTTGGGGGTGGAGAGCTTGCCCGCCCTGCGGCGGCGGCGCTTCTCGATGGCGCAGAGCTGGTCGTGGATGATGACGGTGGTTCCGGGCACCTCGGCAAGCTCGCGCTCCACCTCCGAGAGCTCCTCGCGGGGGCGGACCTTGATCTGGCGAGGCAGGTCCACGCTGCGATAGCGGGCGGGGTCGTCGGCGGTGACGACCACTTTGGTGACACCCTCCAGATAGAGCAGCTCGATCAGCTCGGGGATGGAGAGCCTCCCCTCCACCTGCTGGCCGCCGGTCATGGCCACGGCGTCGTTGTAGAGGATCTTGTAGGTGATGTTGGTTCCGGCGGCCACCGAGGCGCGGATGGCCAGCGAGCCGGAGTGGTGGAAGGTCCCGTCCCCCATGTTCTGCACGAAGTGCGAGGCGGAGCTGAAGGGCGACATGCCGATGAACTGCGCGCCCTCGCCGCCCATCTGGGTGACACCGGTGAGTCTTCCCCGCCGGGAGGGGTTGAGGAGTACCAGGGTGTGGCAGCCGATCCCGGCTCCCACCACGGTGCCGTCCCCGGCCCGGGTGGAGGTGTTGTGGGGGCAGCCCGAGCAGAAGAAGGGGGTGCGCTGCTCCAAGACCTCGATCTTGCGCTCGGCTATGGCATCGAGCTCGGCGATGCGCTTCTCCACCCCCGGCGCCTCGAAGTGGGATAGCACCCGCCGGCCCACCGAGCGGGTGACGTCGTCGGCCTCCAGCGCGCCGTACTTGGGCACCAGGGAGAGGCCCTTGTCGTCCACCTTGCCGGTCACCAACGGGGCCCCGGCACGGCCATAGAGGATCTCCTTGAAGGCGCTCTCCACGAAGGGGCCCTTCTCCTCGACCACCATGATCTCGCGCAGACCCTGGGCGAAGGAGAAGACCGAGGAGGGGTCGAGGGGATGGAGCGCGGCGACCTTCATGACCCGGATGCCCGGGGAGTCCGAGAGCCCCATCTCGGCCAAAGCCGTGAGCAGGTCGAAGTAGGTGGTGCCGGTGGCGACGATGCCGAGTGTCGCCGAAGGCGAACCTTGGACCGGGTTGAGATCGTTGAGCCGGATGTACTCGCGCGCCAGCTCCAGGCGCACGCCCACCATGGTCTCCTCCAGCGCCAGCAGGTTCGGCCCCAGAAGCTCGGCGCTGGGGCGGTGGCGGAAGGGTCGGCCGTTCACCTCGATGGAGGGGATGACCGCCTCCAGGTGTGGGGCCACTCGCACCACTCCGGTGGAGTCGGCGACCTTGGTGACCACCTTGAATCCCGCCCAGAGCCCGGAGGCGCGCGACATAAGCACCGCGTGGCGGAAGAGGGTGATCATCTCGGCGGTGTTGCCCGGGAAGAGGACCGGCATGCCCAGTGCAGCCAGGCTGGCGTCGGAGCAGCCGGGAACCGTGGAGGACTTGGCGGCGGGATCGTCACCCGCCAGTGCGATGGCGCCGCCGGTGGGGGCGGTGCCGATGATGTTGCCGTGGCGCATGGCGTCGGTGGCGCGGTCCACGCCCGGGCTCTTCCCGTACCAGACGCCGGTGACCCCGTCGACCCCCTCCTTGCGCCATCCCTCGAGCAACTGGGTTCCTACCACGGAGGTGGCGGCGAGCTCTTCGTTGAGGCCGGGGCGGAAGACGACGTTTCCGGGCTCGATCACCGCGCGGGAACGCTCCAGCTCGGTGTCCAGGCCGCCGAGGGGCGATCCCTGGTACCCGCTGATGAAGACCGGGATGTTGTTTCCGGCCGCCGCGTCGGCGCGAGCCGAGTCGAGAAGTGCTCTGACGATCCCCTGGATACCCGAGAGCGGCACGCTCCCTTCGTTGAGCAGGTAGCGGTCCTGAAGCGAGCTGAAGCCCGCCTTGTTCGATTGACTCATCACATCTCCGCGTGTGGCGATGCCCACTTGTCGCTCGTGGCGGCGGCACCATTCCCGGCCTTGGCCATGCGCTACGCATTGGCCGCGCCAAATGGTGCCGGGCAGCTTCTACCAACTGCGAGTCTACGCCCAGGGGCCGGCTCAAAGGGGTCACGCCCCTGTGGATAACGCACCGCAAACGGTTGCCGGTGCAGCTGGTCCCCTCGGCGCTCCGGTCCTGCCCACGGATGGTGCGGGCCAGTGCTCCGTACTCTGACTCTACCCGGCGAGGGCCACTATCGGCTTGTTGAGGACCGTGCCGCCCATGGATCCGTAGAATGCCGCATCCCCGAAGGAGAAGATCCCACCGTCGGAGGCAACCAGCCAGTACCCCTTGCCATCCGGAGTCGAGGCCATGCCCACTATCGGCTTGTTCAGGGTGAGCGCCCCGGTTGATCCGTAAAAGCCGGCGTCACCGAAGCTGAACAC
>JAKAEN010000286.1 GCA_021818355.1 Actinomycetes bacterium
GCTTCGCCGCCTTCGCCGCAGCTTCGGCGAGCGCGAACGGCAGCCCCTGTGCAGCCGGCCTCCTGGTCAAAGTGCCCGCCGCCGATAGCTCGATTCCGGGCGAGGACTGCAACATCCATCCTTCGCTGGCGGGACACCAGGTCCTGGCCGCGGCGATCCTGCAGGCCCTCGCCCAACACGGTTACGAGGGCCTGGCGGCAAGAATGGGCAAGGCCGCCTGATCCACAGGTGAGATGAAGCCGATTGGATGCCGGTCGGGGGCCGGGCTCTCGGGCCCGGCCCCCGACTCTTTCCGAGGGCGTGACCGGCCCTTGGGTAATGGCCCGAATTGACGGCCAGCCCAAGGAACATCAACGGCGTGGACGTGGTTGGAGAAGGCGTGTCGAAACTTGTCAACCACCAAGTGGACCTGACCAGTGGCCCTGGTGCCAAGAACATGCCACGCCGTGTCTTCCTGGGGCTGTTGGGGGGCGCGGCTGTCCTGGGGGTGGCCGCCCCGGGCATTCAGAGCAAGCTGGCCGGGTCGCTGGTCGGCGGTGCGGTCGGACTCGACGGTTACCAGATCTACACGGTCACCGGGGGAATACCCTCCTTTGACCCTGCCACCTATCGGCTCGGGGTCGGCGGGTTGGTGGAGCGGCCGCTTTCGCTCAGCCTGAGCCGGCTTTCCGCGCTCGGGTTCGATACCGTGCACGCCACCTTCCAGTGCGTGACGGGATGGCAGGTTCCCAACCAGAGCTTCGGTGGTCTATCGCTGGCTCGCTTGCTCGCCCAGGCATCGCCGATGGCGGGGGCCCGCTACCTGAACTTCTACTCCTTCGACGGCACCTACACCGAATCCCTGCCCGTCGAGGTGGCCATGGGGCCGGGAGTGATGGTGGCGACCCACATGGACGGGCGTCCCTTGACCGCGGATCACGGAGCCCCGGTCCGTCTCTTCGTGGACCACTACTACGGCTACAAGTCGATCAAGTGGCTCTCGCACATCGAGGCCGCCGCCCAGCCGATTACCGGCTACTGGGAGCATTTTGGGTATCCGGCGGATGCAAAGATCGGGTGATCAGCAGGGGCGGAGGGGCTGGCTCGGCCTTCCGGGAAGCCGGCTGGCGCTCTTCCATCACCTGACCGCGGCCTTCTTCTTCATAAGCCTTGCCACCGCGCTGCCAATGTTCGTGCCCTCCGTGGCCGCCTGGGCAGGGCATCGCGAACTCTATCGGGAGATCCACGTGATCACCGGGCTTCTCGCTCTGCTGATCGGGGCGGCCTCGCTTACCACCCTGGCCGGTCCGGGCGCGCGGCTCCGCCGCACTGCCTTCTACTCCTGGGCCGAGACCGATGCGGCCTGGATGCGTGTCTGGGCAAGGCGGCTGGCCCGCCCCGCCTACCCAGGCCCGGGACCCAACCCCGGCCAGCGCGTGGCGGCCGCGGCCATGGCGGCCTCCCTGGTGGCCCTGGCCGCCTCCGGGTTGGTGCTCCGCTTCTTCTCCATCTTTCCCCTTTGGCTGCGCACCGGTGCCAGCCTGGTGCACTCGCTCTTCTTCTATCTGCTCACCGCCTTGGTCGTTGCGCACATCGCCCTGGCGGTGGTGACCTACCTCCGGCCACTGCCCGCCGAAGAGGCGGATCCGCAGCATGCAGGGCGGGAGCGGTAGAGTTGTGGAGTACTGGCTGTCACCCGTTGCACGGCCTCTAGCGATTAGGAGCATCTGTGGAGATCAGGATCGGATTCGTCGATTCGCCTCGTGAGCTTGACCTGGAGCTGGAGGAGGCCGATCAGGCCGAACTCTCCAAGACGGTGGATGCGGCCATGGCCGACACCGGCCGCCTCTGGTGGGTGACCGACAAGAAGGGCCGCCGCGTAGGGGTCAACACCTCGCGGGTTGCCTATGTCGTGGTCGGCGCCCAGAAGGAGGAGCGCCGCGTAGGTTTCGGCGCCTAGGCCAAGGTCGACCCAGTGGCATCCGGCCCCCAGCCTCTCGGGCAGCTCGGCAGCGAGCTCCTGGCCCGGCGGCTGGTCTTCGTCACCGGCAAGGGAGGGGTCGGCAAGTCCTCCATCACGGCCGCGCTGGCTCGCATCTCCAGCCGGGCCGGACTGAAGACGCTGGTCTGCGAGGTCGACGCCAAGGGCGACGTTGCCGCCAATTTCGGGGCCGAACACGTGGGCTTCAAGCCCAAGAGCGTGGCGCCCAACCTCTACGTCATGGCCATGGACACCGAGGAGGCCTTGGCCGAATACCTGCGCCTCAACCTCCGTCTGCCCATCATCACCTCGCTGGGGCCGCTGGCCCGCGCCTTCGACTTCGTGGCCAATGCCGCTCCCGGGGTGAAGGAGATACTGGTCGTCGGCAAGCTCTCCTGGGAGGTGCGCGAGCGCAACTGGGACATCATCTGGGTGGATGCCAGCGCCAGCGGGCACATCGTCTCCCAGCTGGCCTCTCCCGAGGGCATCTCCGAGCTCTTCAAGCTGGGCATCGTAAAGGAGCAGACCGCCTGGATGCAGGAGATCCTCTCCGACCCGCGCACCACCTCCTTGGTGCTGGTGCTGACTCCGGAGGAGACCCCCGTGGCCGAGTCCCTGGAGCTCCTGGAGCGCCTGCGCTACGAGACCTCCATCCACGTTCAGGCCTGTGTGGTCAACAAGGTGCTGGGCGAGCCGTTCGCGGCCTCCCAGGCCGCCCTCTTCGCGGAGATGGCCCACGGCAAGTACCGGGAGGACTTCGAGGCCATCGCCGAGGGATCCGCCGACGCCCTGGTGGCGGCATCCGAACTCGCCCACGGCCTGCGCACCTCGCGCTCCGAGCACATCCGCGGCTTCCTCTCCAGCCTCGACGAGGGAATCGAGACGGTTTTCGTCCCCTACTTCATGGGGGCGGAGGCGGGCACCAAGCTGACCATCGAGATCGCCGAGGCGCTCATGGAGGAGATGAGCTGAGATGGACGACCTCCTCTCCAAGCTGATCACCGAGAAGTCGATACTCGTGACCGCGGGAGCCGGCGGGGTGGGGAAGACCACCACCGCGGCGGCCTTGGGCCTGGTGGCGGCACTCGAGACGAGGCGCAAGGTGCTGATCCTGACCGTGGATCCCGCTCGCCGGCTGGCCGATGCGATGGGCCTGGCCAACTTCGGCAATGTCGTGACGAGGGTGGACATCTCCGGCTTCGCCCACCCCCATCCCCACGGCGAGCTCTACGCCGCCATGCTCGACACCAAGGCCTCCTGGGATGACCTGGTGGCCCGCTACGCCCCCAACATGCGCGTCCGGCAGGAGATCCTCGCCAACCCCATCTACGCCAACATCTCCGGGCGCTTCGTCCAGAGCCACGACTACATCGCCATGGAGTCGCTCTAC
>JAKAEN010000287.1 GCA_021818355.1 Actinomycetes bacterium
CATCTGGCCCGGATCGGCGACGGACGCCGAGGCGATTGCCACGCTGAGTCCGAGACCCATGCCAATAAGGACTTTCATGAGCAGCAAAGCGCCCAAGGCCGCAAGGGATCTAAAGAGGACGACGCGCGCACCCCTGTAGACAGCCAACGCCGCGAAAAACGGCAACAATGCGCAGAGCATGTAGATGGCTGCGGAGCGCAGCGCGATCTCAAGCCAAAGTACGAGCCCGAGAGCCAGGTAGGCCCCGAAGAGAATAATACCGATCAACATCGGAGCCTGGATTCCCGCCAGGGGCGCTCCCAGGTCCGTCCCTCGGCCCGCGAAGGCGTGGAAGACGAAAGCCGATAGGCCGTCGCTCGCCGAAACCAGGAGAGCGACCACTCCGATCTCCACCCCTGAAAAGATCCCCACCGCCGGGATGGCTACCAGTAGGGAACGCACCACGCCCATCGGATCTCCCTGGGCGAAGGCTGCGATCCCCGCGGACGCGAGTGTGGAGATAAGCGCCACCAGCTCAACTCCTGGCAGCAACCGCATTATCGCGGCCGAGAACCAACCCGACAAGAGGGTGGGGTCTCCTGCGCCACTGGCCACGGAGCCAAGACGCGCCGCGAGATACCGGTCTGCGCCAAGCAAAGAGTGTCCGAGGAAGAGGGAGAAGATGCCGGACAGGGCCGAAGAGAGTGCAGATGTCATCGTCGGTGCCGCCTGCCTCAGTGGACCGACTGGCCAAGATGGAAGAAGAAATTGATCAGCGCGGGCGCCGCCCCGACCAGCACTGCGGCCAGCGCCGACGCAATCAGGGTGCGCTTTCCGGTGTAGGTCTGCTGGTAATTGCTGGAATGGGCTCCGATGGCCCAAATCGCCGCCCCTATGAGCAGCCCCAGCAGCGATATCACCAGCGCCCATGCGGCAACGCCGTTCGCGATCGACTGAAGCGCGGCACCCCCGGGCAGGGCGTTCATGTCCGGGGTGACGCTGACATCGAGGAAGACCCCCGGGGAGAGGTTGTTGAGTAGCGGAAACATGGACTCACAATACCATGTTTCGACTTCTTTGAATATTTTTCAATAGTTTTAATAGAGGGCCGATATTGACGGTGGACTTCCATCAGCGGTGCGGCGGCAACGGCTTGTAGTCTCGTTGGTAGCTTTCCAAGAAGACGATGCCCATGATGCCCGAAAGCTCGACACCTCAAGCAGGATCCTCCCTTCCGGAGGAAGGCGCCGACACCTACGCACAGTGCCTGGGCAGCGCTCTGGACGCCATTTCCCAGGCGGTCTTCATCCACGACCGGAAGACCGGCGAACCCATCTTCGAGAATGCCACAGCCCGAGATCTGGGCATGGCGCGCCACGAAGAAGCGGGGCTCATGCGTGCCATCGAGGAGGCGGTCGCCGACGCCCTTGGCGGACGATTCAAGAAGCATTCCTTCTCGATCTTCGGGCCACCCCGGCGCGACTTCGTGATCCACACCAAACCGGCTCGGGACGCGGCGGCGGTCGTCACCGTGGTCGAAGACCTAACCGATCGCAATCAGCTCGACGCCATCAGGCGGGACTTCGTAGCTAACGTGAGCCATGAGCTAAGGACTCCGATTGGCGCACTTGGGCTGCTCGCCGAGACCTTGGCCTACGAGGACGACCCGGCAGTGCGGCAACGGCTTGCCAACCGGATACAGAACGAGACCTTCAGGGTCGCCAAGGTCATCGACGACTTGCTCGACCTGAGCAGGATCGAATCCGAAGGGGCATCCCACAAGGAGCCGACCGACCTCGCCGACCTTTGCCACGAGGTGGTGGAGCAGATGGCCTCGGCCGCCGACACCGCAAAGGTGGAACTGGGCATCTCCATCGAAGGTTCGGGGTTCGTGATCGACGCGGACAGGCGCCAGCTCCGCTCGGCCATTGCCAACCTGGTGGACAACGCGATCAAGTACTCCGACAAGGATTCCTGGGTGCGCGTTGGGCTTCGCCGAACCGAGGATGGGCGGATCGAGATAAGCGTTGCCGACCATGGCATCGGGATCCCTCAAAAAGATCTCGAACGCATCTTCGAGCGCTTCTATCGAGTTGACCAAGCGCGCTCGCGCCAGACCGGCGGCACCGGGCTAGGGCTCTCGATTGTGCGTCATGCTGTAAACAACCACAACGGAGCGGTCGAGGTGGAATCTCGCGAAGGAGCGGGCACCACCTTCAGGATCCTTCTTCCGAGCGGCGACGGAGTGCACAAGTGAGCAAATCAGAAACCACCGTGCTGGTGGCCGAAGACGAGGAGTCCTTCATCGATGCCCTCACCCTTGGCCTCGCCAAGGAGGGCATGAAGGTCCTGGTGGCCCGAGATGGGCGCGAGGCGATAGAGCTCTGGAAAGAGTCGTCCCCCGACGTGATTCTCCTGGATCTGATGCTGCCCAAACTCTCCGGCATCGACGTGTGCAAGGAGATCCGCACCCAGAGCCAGGTGCCGATCATCATGGTGACCGCACGGGGCTCCGAGGTCGACACCGTGGTCGGGCTCGAAGTCGGAGCTGACGACTACGTGGTGAAGCCGTTCTCGATGCGCGAGTTGACCGCGCGCATCCGCGCCGTTCTCCGCCGTTCGCCCGCGGTCTCCGAACCGCAGTCCGAGACATCGGCGCCCTCCAGTGCAGAAATGCTCCGCATCGGCGCGATCACCCTCGACACGGCCCGGCACGAACTGCGCGTGAACGACGAGCCGGTGCCTCTCCCTCTGAAAGAGTTCGAGCTGCTGGAGCTGCTGATGTCGAACCCGAATCGCGTCATGACGCGCGACATGATCGTCGACCGGGTTTGGGGGCCTTTTCATACCAGCGACACAAAGACTCTCGACGTGCACATCAAGCGTCTCCGCTCCAAAATCGAGCCCGACCCCTCCAACCCCACGTACATAACCACGGTTCGCGGACTCGGATACCGGTTCGAATCGCGCACAGGAAGGCCATGAGCAACAACGGGGCTGGCCAAAATGGCGTGCTCGAGCGCACTATAGAGGCGATTCACGCCCACGGAGGGCGCGTCACCCCCTCACGGTTGGCGGTGATCACAGCCATCGTCGACTCCGAGGGCCACGTATCCGCCGAGGAGATCTTCGACCGCATACAGGCCAGTAGCCCCGACATCCATCTCTCCACCGTCTATCGGACGCTGGAGGCGCTGGAGAAGCTGGGCGTAGTCGAGCACGTGCACCTCGGGCATGGACGGGCGATCTACCATCTTGAAGAGAACGTCCACCAGCACCTCGTCTGCGAGAGCTGCGGCAAGATAATCGAGGCGCCTCGAGATCTGACCGAGCGCCTGGAAATGGAGCTCGAGGCAC
>JAKAEN010000288.1 GCA_021818355.1 Actinomycetes bacterium
CACCGTCATGATGCGCGTCGTCGACGCGTTCCTCGCCATCCCTACGCTGCTCCTGCTGATCTACCTGGCATCAGTCTTCCGCCCCACCCTCAAGCTGCTTATCATCGTCATCGCCGGCGTCTCCTGGCTCTCACCGGCGCGGCTCGTTCGAGGCGAGGCACTCTCGCTCAGGGTGCGGGACTATGTGAAGGCCGTGCGCGTCATGGGCGGCGGGTCCAGGCGGATCGTGGCTCGCCACATCGTTCCCAACGCCATCGGCACCATCGTGGTGAACGCGACCTTCCAGGTCGCCGACGCGATCCTGGTGATGGCGGTCCTGAGCTACCTCGGATTGGGCCTCCCGCCGCCGGCAGCCAACTGGGGCGGAATGCTCTCCGACGGCGTCAATTACGTCTATGCCGGTTACTGGTGGCTGATCTACCCCGCCGGCTTCGCAATCATTCTCACGGTGGTCGCTTTCAACCTGATCGGAGATGCGATCCGCGACTCGCTCGAGGTTCGCCTGCAGAGGCGATAGCCGAACTGACCCTGCCGGGGCGCCAGCTCCGGCAGGGGTTGACTAGTGGAAGAGGAATCATCCCTTGGCTCTCATCGAGATAAAGGATCTTCACACCAACATCAAGCTGCGCAAGTCGGAAGTCAAGGCGGTCGACGGCGTCAGCTTCTCCATCAGCCCCGGTGAAACCGTGGGACTGGTGGGCGAGTCGGGATGCGGGAAGACCATGACCGGCATGTCCATCATGGGCCTGCTGCCGGTTGGCGGATACATAGCCGGTGGACAGATCCTCTTCGACGGCCGCGACCTGGCCACTCTCGGCGAAGACGAGATGCGCAAGATCCGTGGCAACGAAATCGGGATGATCTTCCAGGACCCGATGACCTCCCTCAACCCCTGCCTGACCATCGGCAACCAGATCGCGGAGGCTGTGCGCCTGCACAAGGGCGTCTCCAAGGACCAGGCAATGGCGAGGGCGGTCGAGGTCCTCGACCTGGTGGGAATGCCGAAGCCCGCCGAGCGCATCAATGACTATCCTCATCAGCTCTCAGGAGGCCTCCGCCAGCGCGTGATGATCGCCATGGCGCTCTCCTGCGAACCCAAGCTGCTGATCGCCGACGAGCCCACCACCGCTCTTGACGTGACCATCCAGGCCCAGATCCTCTCGCTCCTCGACGATCTCAAGAACCAGCTGAACATGGCCATGCTCCTGATCACTCACGACATGGGCGTGATTGCGGGCCGTGCCGACCGGGTCATCGTCATGTACGCGGGCGAAATCGCCGAGGAGGCTCCCACCGAGGAGATCTTCGCGCACACCTATCATCCCTACACTGAGGCCCTACTTGCCTCGATCCCCAAGATGGACGGCTCCACCAACCGCCTCTACTCCATTCCCGGGCTTCCGCCGGACCTCACGCATCCTCCGGTTGGATGCCGCTTCGCCGCGCGTTGTCGGCTGGCGGACGCAAACTGCGTCGCCAACCACCCGCCTGTCTCGCGCACCGAGGGAGACCACTCCTACTCCTGCTTCCATCCCGTCGGGATCCAGTCCACCCCGGTCACCATCGCCTCCGACGGCAAGGGCGAGAGCGCGTACAAGGCCAAGGGCTCGCCTCTCATGGTGCTCGATCACGTCTCCAAGGAGTTCGTGATCACGAAGGGAGCCGTCCTGCAGCGCAAGGCGGGAACCCTCAAGGCCGTCAGCGACATGTCGCTCACCGTCTACGAAGGCGAGACTTTGGGAATCGTGGGCGAGTCGGGCTGCGGCAAGACCACCACCGGCATGATGATGGTCGCGCTCGAGGAGCCCACCGAAGGCTCCATCACCTTCGAAGGCAAGAGGCTCAACGCGCTGAAGGGCAAGGAGCTGAAGGAGAAGCGCCGCGACCTGCAGCTAATGTTCCAGGATCCCTACGCTTCCCTGGACCCGCGCATGCGGGTCGGGACCATCATCCGCGAACCGCTCGACATAAATCACATCGGTTCCAAGGCCGAGCGCGAAGAGAAGGTCAAGTCGCTTCTGGGAGAAGTCGGCCTCTCCTCCAAGGCCGTAGAGCGGTACCCGCACGAATTCTCGGGCGGACAGCGCCAGCGCATCGGATTGGCCCGCGCTCTGGCTCTCAACCCGCGCCTGATCGTCGCAGACGAGCCCGTCTCGGCCTTGGACGTCTCCATCCGCTCGCAGGTTCTCAACCTCATGAAGGACCTCCAGGAGGCGCATGGGCTCACCTACGTGGTGATCAGCCACGACCTTTCGGTGGTTCGCTTCCTCGCCGATCGCGTCGGGGTGATGTACCTTGGCAAGCTGGTCGAGATCGGCAACGGCCATGACATCTACGAGAACCCGGCCCACCCCTACACCGCCGCGCTGCTCTCCGCGGTTCCCGTGCCTGAGCCGGAGTTCGAGCGCAACAAGAGCCGCAACGTGATCAAGGGCGAACTGCCTTCGGCGATCAACCCTCCGTCGGGATGCCGATTCCGCACAAGGTGCGAATTCGCCCAGGAGATCTGCGCCCAGCAGGAGCCGCCCATGGTCAACTACGGTGGCGTCCACGAGGCCGCCTGCCACTTCCCGCTCATCAACCGGGTGAAGATCGGAAATGCCAGCACTCCGGCATAGCCGAATGTGAATTTGGTCATAATCCCCCGCCTCTGGTAGCCTGTCTCCAGAGCTGGATGGGGGTCCTTGCTGCGGTGTGACGGTGGAGTCCGCGCCTCTACCGTCCGCCGCTTCTTCATTTAACGCCCGCCCGCTATAGGCTCACGCAGGCTGAAGGCACGCCTTTCATCTCCAGGATCCGGCGCACCGAGTATTCGGCGAAGATGCGCGGCAACGCATCGGAATTGATGGCGGACGTTATCGCCTGCACAACCTGGTCGAAGGTCCGGGCCTGCCCGGGGCCGGTGCCGGCGAGCATCACCATGTCCGACCCCGCCTGAAGCGACTGCACCGCCGCCTTGCCCAGGTCGGGCTGGTAGGCGGTGATCGCGCCCGCCTCGAGCGAATCGGTCATGACCACCCCTCCGAAGCCCAGTTGAGCGCGCAGGAGTCCACTGATCACCTGGCCGGATAGGGAGGCGGGGACGGTGTCGGAGAGGCCGGGGACCGTGGCGTTGGAAACCATGATGGCCGGAACGCCCTCCCGAATCAGCCGCTCGAAGGGGAGAAGCCCCGCCTGCTGCAGCGACGCAAAGGGCAAGGTGTGAGCCGGCGCCACGTCGGTGTTTCCGCTGGCCTCGCCCAGACCGGGAAAGTGCTTGGCCACGGGGATAACCCCTGCGGATTCGAGACCCCTTGCGAAGGCG
>JAKAEN010000036.1 GCA_021818355.1 Actinomycetes bacterium
GGCAAGGTTCGCCCTAAGGGGCTCGTTGCGCCCGCAAACCACCACGGGGAAGATGTCGTCGCTGGCGCTCAGCGAGAGGAGCGTGTCGCGCAGGTCGCCAACGCCCCAGCTGCCCGCCACGATCAGCGCGCTCGTCTTGTCGGCGGGGATGCCGAATCGTTCCCGTGCCTGGGCTCGATCGAGGTCCCCTGCCTCCCGGAAGGCCTTGGCGACGGCGGGGCCCGTCACCACCGGGCTCTTTCCCACCAGTTTTTCGACCTGTGCGACGGAGATGTTGTGCACGGCCATGTAGGTGTCGACGCCTTCGTCAACCCACATGGTGTGGACGCTGAAGTCGGTCAGGAAGGTGTAGGCGGGGATCTTCAGCGGGCGCAGCAGCGCTCGCCGCGCACGGCCGAGCACCAAGGAGGCGAACGGGTAGGTGGTCACTATGGCGTCGGCGCCGAATTCCTTTACCCAGCGGCGCATGCGCGGGAAAAAGATCAGATAGAAAAGGGTGACGATCGGCGGCTTGATGGGGCGGAAGGTCGCAAAGAGCCGAAACAGGGCTTCGTAGCTCCATGGCGCGTGATCGAGCTGCAGCTCGTAGGTGCGCTCCAGGAATCGCCCCACCAACGGCGCCGCATCGAGGAAATCCCGGATCTCAACCTCGTAGCCTCTCTCGCCGAGAAGCCTCGCCAACTCTTTGGCTGCTCCGTCGTGACCCGCACCCATGCGGGCGGAGACGAGCAGCACGCGTTTGGACATAAAGCTGTAACCTATCCCTCGTCGACGCTATGGTTTATCTTCTGGCTATCTGCGCAGCCATCCTCTACTCGCTAGCTGCGTTTGTCCAGCATAGGGAGGCCCAGAAGGCTCCGGCAACCGCAGCGCTGAGGCTCTCCCTGCTCTCGCGTCTTGCAAAAAGGCCCATTTGGATCATAGGCGTCGCGTTGGACCTCTTGGCCTTTCTAGCGCAGTTCCTCGCGCTCAAGGGCGGTTCTTTGCTCCTGGTTCAGCCGATCCTGGCCTTCGGCCTCACCTCCACGCTGGTGCTCGAGGCGGTATTCGGCGCTCGCAAAGGCTTCGGGCGCGTGGCGGCGCTTTCGTTCCTTTCAGCCGCCGCACTTGCGGCATTCCTCTTGACCACCGACATCAGCTCCACCAGCGCCATTCCTTCGGTTCGGTGGGGTGTGGCCATCGGGGTGCTGGCGGTGGGAGGTTTCTTCGCCTTCAAGTGGCTCTTCGGAGACCTGCAGGGGCGGGCCCGCGGAGTGGCGATGGGGCTTTCGGTCGGGCTACTGCACGGCGCCGCGACCTTCGTGATCAAGGCCGCCGCGAACTCGGTGTCGGTGGACGGGCTGCTGGGGTCGCTCGATTCCTGGCCGGTGTACGGCCTGGTGGCGGTGGGCGCGATCGACCTCATATTGACTCAGTCCGCGTTCCAATCCGCCCCCCTTTCGGTCACGATGCCCTTGATCACCATTCTCGAGCCGACCGTGGCCATGCTGATGGGAGTGGCCATTCTGCACGAGTCCGTCTCCAGCCGCTTTGGCGGGGTCTTCCTGGCGGTCAACCTGGCGGCCATGGCATTGATAGCTCTGGTAATCTCGGTTGCCGCTTCGCGTCTTGTCGAGGCCGCGGAGGAAGAAGTATGAGCTGGGGAGCGGCCAGGTGAGCCTCGTCGAGGAGGCCGATCAGGGGGACACCGACCCCGCGGCGCCAAGTGGCGTCGGTACCTGGCTGTACTGCTACACAGATGATCACTGGGAATCCTGCTCGCAGCTGTCTGCAGGCGACGGGACGGACCCCGCCATTCTCCTGGTGCACGGCCAGCCCGGCAGCGGCCGGCTGTGGGGGGCGTTGCCCGCCCATCTCGCTCGGCTGGGGAAGGTCTACTCCTATGATCGCCCCGGATGGGGCGCTCATAGGACCTCGCCGGGCGATCTTCGCTACAACGCCCGCTGGCTGTGTGCCATTGCCGACGCCCTGGGCGGGCGGGTGGTCGTGGTTGGCTACAGCTACGGTGCCGCGGTGGCCCTGGAGGCGATTGCCATTGGCTGCTCGGCGATCCAGGGTTTGGTGCTGGTTGCCCCGGCCGCCAACGAACTGGCCGTTGGGCCGCTCGACCGTGCGTTCGAACCTGCATGGATTTCGAATTCGACCGCGCGCGCCGCGGCCTGGGGCGCCTCGGGCCGGCTCCCCGGCAGGCTCGAGCGCGCCCTTCTTAGTGCACACAGCCTTGCCGTGGAGTCGGGATCGCTGCGAGGCGACCTCAACGGTCTCCGCAATTCGGCCGCCGCATCCGTACCGGTCGCCATCGTCGCCGGTCTTGCCGATCGAACGGTGCCGCCATCCTCTGTGTCGTTGCTCGCATCCGCGCTGGGTGCCGAAGAGGTACGCTGGAGCAGTACCTCCGGGCATCTCCTGCCGCTTCGCCGGCCCCGCCTGGTCGCCGAGTCCACCGCTTGGGTGCTGCGGTCCGTTCGCGGCTAGCGGAGTCAAAAATTTCTTCAGAAAATGGGTCCAACTGACGTATATGTCGATAGGACTTGTATTAGAACTTGTATTATCAAGTTTGGGCTCGAGCGGGCGCACAACCGCGTTGCCTGCCGGGAACCGGGTCCTTGAGTTGGATATTCGGGGTGGCGCTGATCAGGGGAGCGCTGAGTATCCGAATGGCTAATTGGCCGGGGGGCTAGTGGCCGATTGCCGAAGGTTTGGTGCGATTACCAAGACCGGAGGTTTTGGGTTGGAAACGGCGAAGCAGGCGACGTGGAACTACGAGTATTGGCGTCCACGGGCCAGATGCAAGGATTACGATCCCGCTCTCTTTTTCCCCGTGGGTGTGACTGGAGACGCCGAGGTGCAGATCAAGACCGCTAAGCGCGTCTGCACCAACTGTCCGGTCTCGATGCTTTGTCTGGAGTTCGCGCTTCGGACGAACCAGGAGTACGGCATCTGGGGCGGCAAGGACGAGGAGGAGCGCCGGGTCATTCGCCGGATGCGCCGCCAAAGCCGCAAGCTGGCCGCAGCCTCCTAAATCCCGGCCCTCGCGAAGGCCCCTTCCGCTCAGGCGCGTATTCGCTCGGGATGCGAATACACGTTGAAGTGGTCGGGGCCCACAAAGCCGACCAGGGTGATCCTGGACTCCCGGGCAAGCTCGATAGCCAGACTGCTCGGAGCGCCCACCGCTGCGATTATCGGTATCGATGCCAGGGCGGCCTTCTGCACCAGTTCGAAGGCGATCCGGCCGGAGAGCACCAGCACCTTGTCCTGTAGTGGCCAGGCGCCATCCATGAGCCCCTTGCCGAGGAGCTTGTCAACCGCGTTGTGGCGGCCGACGTCCTCTCTGCACAGGATCAAATCCCCGCTCATCTCTGCCAGGCCGGCCGCGTGCACCGCGCCCGTCTCCTTGAAAAGCCGCTGCCGCTTGCGCAGGCGGTCCGGCAGCAGAGTGATCGTCTTGGCGCTGATGGCGGCGTCCGACTCGATGGGTGCCACGCGCTGCCGGATGTCGGCGATCGTCTGCGATCCGCAAACCCCGCACGCGCTCGAGACCGAAGTGGTTCGGGCCCTTCCGCCCTCGGGCAGGCCCCGCAGCGCAACGGTGACGATGTTGTAGCGCTGCTCCTCGGTGGCCGCGAGGGTGCAGTAGCAGACGGTGGAGAAGTCGCGCACGTGGGTGATCATCCCGTCGGAGGCGAGGAAGCCCACCGCCAACTCGAAGTCGTTGCCGGGGGTGCGCATGATGGTCGCATAACTCTCGGGCGGCAGGCCGGGGGCCTCCACGCGTATCTCCAGGGGCTCCTCGGTGATGACCTGATCGGGAATCTCGGGTCCAAGTGCATTCGAGCGGAATCTGACCACGCGTGCCGTCGCGGTCGCGCGACGAGGTTCGGAGTCGGCCTTTACACTCAATCTGCCTCCTTTTGCCCGTCGCGGATGCTCTTTTCGAGGATCGAGAGGTCCTCTACCGTGTCAACGTCGAAGAACGGCGAGAGGATTCCGCCCGCCCTCCAGCGGCTGTCGCGCCAGGTGATGTGCCCACCGTCCAAGGCCGCTCGTACGGCATGGGCGCGCCCGTCCCGGCCGAGTTCGGCGGCCATCTCCAGGGCCGAGAATGACCAGCGTGCGCAAAGGGGCTGATAGGAGCCGTCGAAGGGCACCACGGAAGCCGCTCCGGGGAAGCGGGCCAGGAAGGAGAGGGTGGCGGAGTCGATGTTGCCCAGATCGCCGGAGACGACCAGCATCGAAGCGGGCTTCCTCCCCATGAGATCGGCAACCCCCAGCCAGCCGGCGCCGACCGCGGTGAGCGGGTTGCGCCTCTCCGTTCCCTCGACCCTCGGCAGCGAGGTGTAGCCGGGGCCGATCTCGAAGGCGTCGATCCCAGCCGCATGGATGGCGTTTGCAACGCGCTCCACCAAAGGCAGGCCCGCGAGTCGGGCGCGCAGCTTGTCTCCCGGGAACCTCGAGGAGCGTCCGCCTGTCAGCAGCATTGCGTAGAGCGGTGTCGCCTCGTTGGTCACACCCCCAACCTACGCCGCCGTCGGCGGGTGCGGGTCATCCACGAGGCGGCCCGGCACCGAATCATCATTCCAGAGGAGCGCGACTGGGGGTGAGCCGTGGGTCCTGAAAGGGGACTGAGAGTCACGCCAACCCAGCTAGGGGGGCCAGACCTCCAAACCCGCCGGAGCGCTCCTATATTCGTTGTGAAGCCGAGTTGGGGAGGGTGCCTTGGCGCGCGTCACTGAGTCCTTGCGCAAGAGTCCGGGTTGGATGCTCCTGCCCTTGCGCCTGTTCCTGGGATTCACCTTCACCTTCGCCGGCCTCCAGAAGCTTGCCAACCCGGGGTTCTTCAGCGCCTCGAACCCCGCATCAATCGAAGCCCAGATTCGTGCCTACCAGCTGCGTAGCCCCATTCACTTGCTGCTGGGTATCGCTTCTCACGCCCCGGTCGTCTTCGGCCTGATGATTGCCTTGGGCGAGCTGGCGGTTGGCGTGGGAGTGCTTCTGGGGGTCTTCACCCGCTTGGCGGCGCTCGGCGGCATCACCATCTCGTTCATGCTCTTCCTCGCCGTCTCCTTTCACTCCAACCCCTACTACATCGGCTCCGACATCGTCTTCGTCTTCGCCTGGACCCCGCTCCTCATCTTCGGCGACGGACAGGTGGCGTCGCTGGAGGCCAATGTGAAGCGGCGCCTTGGCGTGATCGCCCCGCTCGGAACAACCGTCGGGATCGACTTCGGGACCATCACCCGCGTCTGCGGGCACCACGAGGCTGGCCGCTGCCGGGCCAACGGAAGGGCCATCTGTCAGGTGGCCTCATGCCCGGTGCTCAACGGGGTCGTCTCTCTTGGCCAGCAACGCGCACCGCGAGCCGCAACACCTGTCTACGATCCGGAGCGCAGGCGCTTTCTGGTGCGAGCGGGAACAGTGGGGGTCGCCGGGGGCGCCGCCGTGGTCCTGGGCGGCTTGAGCGCGGGAATCGGCCATGCGCTCTACAAGGCGCCGAAGCCGGTGTCATCGTCTCTGACCAACTCCTCCACCTCGGCCACCCATGATTCGGCGCCGGGGACAACCAGCACTACGGCAGCTCCGGCATCGGCCGCTGGTGGTGGCTCCTCCACGCCAACGACGAATGGGGCGACGCCAAAAGGCACGGCCGTAGGTCCGGCAAAAGCGGTCCCGGTGGGCCAGGTCGCTTCCTTCACCGATCCTGCCTCAGGCGAACCCGCCTACGTTCTGCACCCGGCCTCTGCGAAGTTTGTCGCGTACTCTGCCATCTGCCCCCACGCAGGCTGCACTGTTCAGTACGCGGGCAGTGACCGCTTCGTATGCCCGTGCCATGGCTCGGCCTTCAACGCGCTTACCGGCGCGGTCCTGAACGGTCCCGCGGCCACGGGGCTTACTCCCATCCCGATCGCCGAAGGGCCAAACGGGCAGCTCTACGTCGACGGCTAGCCCGCGACGATCGGACGCATGGAGGCCAGCTTGGCCTTGACCTCGGCCGACTCCGATTCGGGCTCGGATTCCGATACCAGGCCAACACCGGCCTGAAACTCCGCTTCGTGGTCGCCGATGGCGACCGTGCGAATCACCAGGTGCCATTCGCCGTCTCCGTCGACGTCCTCGAAGCCGATGGCGCCGGCATAGTAGTGCCTCGGCTCGTCCTCGATCTCCTGTATTGCATCGATCGCCTGCCGCTGCGGAACGCCCGCAACCGCGGGCGTGGGATGAATGGCCAGCAGCAGGTCGAGCGACGAGGCCTCACGACCGTCGGCCAGGATTCCCTTGATCGGGGTGCCGAGATGGCAGATGGGCCCGAAGCTGGTGATGGCCGGCAATCCGGCAGCCTCCAAGCGCTGCGTGAACGGGGCGAGGCGTGCCTCGATGTGCGAGACTACGACCCGGTGCTCGTGGTTGTCCTTGCCGCTGCGCAGCAGTTCGGCCTCGTGGCCGGCCGGCGCTGTTCCAGCCAGGGGGTGGCTCTCGAAGGAATTGCCCGACTTGCGGACGAGAAGCTCGGGGGTGGCACCCAGGAGATGCAGGAACGAGAAGGTGAGGGCGCCCGGGTACATGGAGGCCAGGCGGTCCAGGGATTGGCAGCGGTCGATCTCCTCGGCGATGCGCACCCGCGCTCGCCGCGACAGCACCAGCTTTTCGAAGCTTCCGGCGCGGATAAGTGAGATCGCTCGCTCGGCCTTGGCCAGCCAGGCCTCCTCGCTCTCGGTGAAGTCGAGCTCACCAAACTGCGCACCGGGGCGCTCGGGCGCCGGTTTCGAGGTCGCGCCGGCGGCGATGCGGCAGCCCTCCTCCAACAGTGACGCGGCTTCCTCCGGCGTGGGGGCCACGGCGGAAACCAGCACGCTCTGACCGGTCGCTCTCAGGATCACCTTGGGCAGGACGAGGATCGAGGGCAGGTTGGCCGGGTCGAATGGAACTAGGCCGATTACGCAGCTGCCGTGAGCTCCGGTGCCTCCGGAGACGAGCGCTGCGTGCAGCCGTGAGCGGAAGGCCGCCGGATCCATGCTGAACTCGGCGGCCGCCGCTCCCAAGCCGATGATCGCCAGCCCCGGGCGCATTATGACCGACAGCCCGCCTATCGCCGATTTGGCGGCCGCCTCGAGCAGCGATGCTGTCTCCCCCCCGATAGAGAGGTGGCGGTGGGCGACGTGGAGAGTGGCCGGCAGTGGGGTGGTCGGGAAGCGGGCGTCGATCAATGCTTGTGTCCCTTCATCGGGCCCGGGTGGCGCTGATGACCTGGGCGGAGTGCAGGAGGAAGTACTTGACGGCGATGCTGCGAAAGCCGGCTTCGGAGAGCATGGAGCGAAGTGCCGGCTCAGGTGGCAGGTAGACGGTGGACTGGGGCAGATAGCGATACGCATCCGAGTCCGAAACCAGGGCGCCGATGCGCGGCACCACGTGGTCGAAGTAAAAGCCGTGCCCAGACTTGATCAACGGCTGATCCGGCCTTGCCACCTCCACCAGTGCTATACGGCCGCCGGGCTTCACGACCCGCGCCATCTCGGCCAGCACCTTGGGCAGCGAAGTGAAATTGCGCAGTGCGAATCCGCAGGTGAGGCCGTCGAAGGTCGCGTCGGCGAAGGGGAGGCGCGCGGCGTCGGCCTGGAGCAGGCCCGCCTGCCGGCCGGCGGCGAGCATTCCATGGGAGAAGTCCGCCCCTATCGTGCGATAGCCCATCGAGCGCAGCAGGCGGACGAAGTCACCGGTGCCACAGGCGACATCAAGGATGATCCCGCCGGGCTCCATCGCGAGACTTCGGGCGGCGTATTTGCGCCAATGGATGTCCATCCCCAAAGTCATCAGGCGGTTGGTCAAGTCGTAGCGCGGGGAGATGCGATCGAACATGTTGCGGACGAAGTCGGCCTTCTCCTCAGGGGAGGGGAGCGCCGACCCTTGGGGCGCGTGCCGGTCCCGTTGCATGCTCATTAGTTCTGCCTTTCCGTGGCCAAGCGCAAGACGGTCTCCCTCTCCTTGGTGCCCGCGGTATCGAGGAACCGCTCCTCGGACTTGGTGAAGAGGAGCCGCTCGAAGTGGAGCGCCACCAGTTCGGCCACTGCCGCGCTGAGCCGGACGAATGTCTGGTACTCCTCGGCGATTTCGTCCTCGTCCGAGGTCGCCGGATCGACGCGGATGGTCTCCTCGAAGAGCGCGACCGCCTCATCTACGGTCGCCTCCATTCGAAGATGGTGGGACTTGGCAAGTGTCAGCACATCGGCGAACGGGAGTCCCAGGCCCAGAAGTTGCAGTGCGAGTTCGGCCATGCGAATGTCCTTCGGGCCGAAGACCTGGCGGTCTCCTTCGGTAATCGGGATCAAGAGCCCTTCGGCGATGAGAGATCGGACGATCGCGGTGGGCAGGCCGATGCGGGATGAGAACTCCTCGAAGTCAAGGCGCAGATCCTCTTTCAGCCGTTCGGCAGCAACAGGCTCTTCGAGGCGCCTCTTGATCTCGCGGAGGGATAGTCCTCGCTCCTGCAGAGTGCGTATGTCAGCCAGGCGCGCAAGGTGGTCGGCCCCGTAGTAGGCCCTTCGGCCTTGGCGGGCCGGGTACATGAGGATGCCGCGGCTCTGGTAGAAGCGGATGGTATCGACGCTCAGTCCGCTCAGCTGGGCCAGCTCGCCGATTTCGTACTTGGGCGCACTCCCCGAGCCGTTATGGATTGCGGTTGCTGAACTGCCCACTCCAATAATGCTAGCGAGCGCTCGTATTGAATGAGTAATCAGCCCTTTACCGGCGATCCGCAGTGTCGGCACCGCTCATAAGCACGTGAAGTCGGCCGTCCGCAGTTGGGGCACTTGTAGGGCGAGATGCCGCGGCTGCGAAGCTTGCGAACGGCAGACGAGAGCATGCCACCGATGGCGATTACGAAGAGGAGTTCAAGTGCGTCGCGGAAAAGCTTCATGGTGATCGGGCGTCGTTGTCGACGCGCCAATCAGGCTAATGCCGGCGCTCCCGTCATCACTCGACGACGATGTTCTCGATCCCCTCCGGGGCGGGGGGATACTGGGGGTTCATGGCGTCGAGTGTGTCGACGAGCAGGTTGATCACGGCCCAGTCCCTGTACCACTTGTGATTGGCGGGGATCACGAACCATGGCGCGAAGTCGTACGAAGTCTCCTCGATGATATGGCTGTACTGTCCCATGAAGTCGCCCCAGCGCTTGCGGGTCTCCAGGTCGGCCGTGGAGAACTTCCAGCGCTTGGCTGGCTCGTCGATTCTTTCCTGCAGCCGTTGGCGCTGTTCATCTTTGGAGATATGCAGGAATATCTTCACGATGGAGGTTCCGGACTCGACCAAGTGCTGTTCAAAGGCGTGTATGGCCTTCAGCCGGCGTTTTTCCTCCTCGACATCGATCAGCCCCAGCACCCGGGTCGCGACCACGTCCTCGTAGTGGCTGCGGTTGAAGATCCCGATCTCTCCTCGCCGCGGCAGCGCCTTGTAGATGCGCCACAGGAACTCATGCTCCAGCTCCTCGCCGATGGGCGCACGGAAGCCGCTAACGGTGACCCCTTGCGGGTTTACTCCACCAAAGACCCTGCGGATAGTTCCATCTTTCCCTCCGGTGTCGAGTGCCTGGAGAACCAGCAGCACGGATCGCTTCGACTCCGCCCACAGTCTTCCCTGCAACTCTTCGAGTCGCAGGTGGAGGGCAAGGACCGACTGGTCCAGCTCGGTCTTACCCTGTGTCACGCCCGGTGTGCTTGAGCACTCCAGCTTGTTGAGGTGAAAGCCCGCACCGGGTTTCACGCGCAGGTGTTGTTCGGCGTGGGTGAGTTTCGTGGTGGTTCCCCCTGAATTGAATAGTGCCTCAGCCTATCGGGGGCCGGGACTATTACGGGATTGGTTCGTCAGAGATAGTAGCGGAATACCAGCTGTGCCACAAGGGAGGGCTTGGATGCGCCTTCGACTTCGATGGTGACGTCCACCAGGTTCTGCACGCCACCCTGGAACTCCTCGATCCCGGCGACGGTGGCTCCAAGGCGCACCCGCGATCCGGAGGGAACCGGTGCCGGGAAGCGGATCTTGTTGGCCCCGTAGTTGACTCCCATCGCGACGCTCTCAACTTGCATCACCTGGGCAAGGAGCATTGGCACGAGGGACAAGGTCAGATAGCCGTGGGCTATTGTGCTTCCGAACGGTCCGGCCTTTGCCTTTTCCACGTCGACGTGGATCCACTGGTGATCGCCGGTTGCTTCGGCAAAGGCGTTGATCTGCTCCTGGGTCACCTGGTGGTAATCGGACCAGCCCAAGTGCCGCCCGACCATGCTCTTCAGCTCATCGATACCATGTATCACAGTTGTCATGCGAAATTCTTATCACTTTGGGCCCGCTGCTGACGCAGCATATCGGCATTTCGAGGGGTCGCGAAGTGGCTATTGAGGCTGAGTGGCTGCATCGCGCGTTCTCAGGCGCCGCCCTCACCGCGGCTAGGACGGGCCGACGGCGAGGATCAAGTCGGGCTTCAGTCCAGTGCGCCTGATCGTTTGGGGCGGAGTCCGTACTGCGAAGGGTCACGCCCCATGGGCCTCCTCGGATTTTGCACGGAGCGCGCGCCTTTCCAATTGCCTACTTTGCGCCAGTGGGAGCGTGCGGGCCGGGGACGCGCAATCAAGTGAAGTAGATCGACTTGTAATTGCGGGAGGTGGGGTGAATGAGGAATACGACGACCACGCCCCGCACCAGCAGCGTTACGATTGCCGAGAAGTAGCTCAGATAGCCAAAGTACATGATGGTGATCAGGACCGGGAGCGAGGCTGCCACCAGGGCAAGCCAGTAGCCCCACTTGCGTTCATTCGCGAGTCCGAAGGCGCCGATGGCCTCGGCGGCTACCAGAAGCAGCCCGAAGGCGCCGCCGAACCTAAAGAGGAGGTCCAGGGCCGCGTTCAGGTAGAGAAGTAGCTGGGCCGTATTCAGCATCTGAGGTAGCGAGCGATTGTAGAGGCGCATCTGGTGCATCGGACTGGCTCCTGGAGCGCCGCGCGCCCCCTGGTCTGGTAGTACCGTCTCCAATCTACAGGAGATCTTGCTACAGCTTTGTGCAGCCTGATGGGATGGGCCTCAACACAAGCTGAAAAGATCCTGCGTGGATTGCTAGTGTTCTTTGGCGACGGCCTTGGCCCGCCTGGATACTTGGGCCTGGAGCTGCCCGCAGGCGGCTGCAATCTGGTTTCCGCGGTTGGCACGAATCGTTGCGTTCACGCCGAGCGCGCCGAGGTGGTCCCGAAACTCCCTCACCACCTCAGGGGCCGAGCCCGGGTAGTCCCAGGCTGGGGTGGGGTTGAGCGGGATCAGATTTACGTGCGCCCTCAGCCGCCTGGCCAGGCCGGCGAGCTCGATCGCGTCCTGAACCCCGTCGTTTATGCCGGCCATCATGGCCCATTCGAAGGAAATGCGACGGTTCGACCTGGTCCTGTAATGCTGCAAGGCTTCCATCAGGTCTTCGAGCGGGTAGCGGGCATTCATTGGCACAAGGGCAGTGCGCTTCTCATTGTTGGCGGCATGGATCGAGACGGCAAGCGAAAGCGGAAGGCCTTCCTGTGCGAGCCTGAGGATCCCCGGGATTATCCCGACCGTCGAGAGGGTGATGTGGCGGGCGGAGATCCCGAAATCCTGCACTATGACCCGGATCGCGGCAACAACGTTGTCGTAGTTCGCCATTGGTTCGCCCATCCCCATGAAGACCAGGTTTGAGAGGCGCTTGCCAAGAGCGTGCTTGGAAAGTGCCGCAGCATGAAATACCTGCTCTAGTATCTCAGCCCTGGTGAGGTGGCGGAAGAATCCGGCTTGCCCGGTAGCGCAGAAGACACAGCCCATCGCGCAACCGGCCTGGGATGAGACGCAGAGCGTTACCCGATCCGAATACGCCATGAGAACCGATTCGACTTGCCGGCCATCGGCTAGTTGCCACAGGTCCTTGATGGTCTTGCCCGCGTCTGAGGTGATTCGATCGACTCGACTAAGGCTGAGCTCTAAGCGGGGATCATCGGCGATCCGGCTGCGGAGGTTCTTGGGCAGAGTGGTGAGATCTGCCGGGCGCTCAAGCATCCCGTAGACGCCCTGCCACACCTGCTTGGCGCGGTAGTTGGGCTCCGATCCGAGGACTTCGGCGAGCTGGGCTGGATCTAGGTCAAAAAAGGGCATAGGCGTTTAGAGTTGGGCGTATGGTTCGCAAGCCCCGCAGCTTTTCCGAATTGGTGCATATGAGTACCAAGAAAGACCTCGAACAAGACAATCTTGGCGACAAGCCAATGCATGAAGACCACCGGGACATAACCGGAGGAGCGGCACGTGCCGCCGTCTTCGGCGTTTCTGACGGACTTGTCTCCAATACTACCCTCATCCTCGGCGTGGCCGGCGCGCACCCGGCGTCCGGGTTGGTCCGCCTGGCCGGCCTGGCCGGCCTTGTCGGTGGCGCATTCTCAATGGCGATCGGCGAATACGTGTCCATGGCGGCTCAGCGCGAACTCTTCGAGCGCGAGATTGCCATTGAGGCCGCGGAGATACACGGAAGACCGGATTTCGAGCGGAAGGAGCTGGCGAGGATTTACGAGTCGCGCGGCGTGCCTCGAGACCTGGCCGAGCAGTTTGCGGCTCACATGATGGACGATCCGGAAGTGGCGCTGGCAACCCATGCCAAGGAGGAGCTTGGGATCGATCCTTCGTCGATAGGGTCGCCGATTCAGGCAGCGGTGTCATCCTTTGTCGCCTTTGCGATCGGCGCGTTGACCCCTCTCTCGCCCTGGTTCTTCACAACGGGCACGGCGGGCGTCTATGTATCGGTGATAATTGCCGTGATCGCGTCAGTTCTCATCGGCGCGGCACTATCTTGGGCCACCGGCCGCTCGCTGTTCAAGGCGGTGGCCAGGCAACTGGTCCTGTCGGCCATCGCGGCGGGCGTCACCTTCACGCTCGGTCGCCTGATTGGCTTCTCGGCCGGCTAGAGCGGTTTGCCGGCCCGGGTGCCCCAATTGAGTAGGCACGCGTCGGGTCTAATTCCCAACGCCTACCGGAGCCTCGG
This sequence comes from Actinomycetes bacterium, assembly GCA_021818355.1. GTDB lineage: Bacteria > Actinomycetota > Acidimicrobiia > Acidimicrobiales > Acidimicrobiaceae > Acidithrix. The sequence continues at coordinate 13,025 of JAKAEN010000036.1, forward strand.
GTTCGACGTCGGCCACGTACGCAGTGTCGACGTGGTTCGGGTGAAAGCCGAGGTGCTCGTACATGGCGAGAGCTGCAGCATTGTCCGAGTCCACGTAAAGCATTGCCACCGGAAGGCGCTTGCGAGCCAAATGTTCGAGGCCGGCCACGCACATTCGTCGTCCGAGTCCTTTTCCGCCGAGTTCAGGATCCACGCCAATGACATAGATCTCTCCCATCACCGGGTCGGTGTCGGCATGTATTTTCGTCCAACAAAATGCTGCAAGACGATTGTGTTCAAAGTGGAGTAGAAAGCCTTCGGGATCGAACCACGGCTCCTGCTGGCGCGAAGAGAGCGTGTCAAGGGTCCATCCACCCTGCTCCGGATGACGGGCAAACGCGAGGTTGTTGGCGCGGAGCCACTCGGCCTCATCCTGGCCGCAAACGAAGGGGCGCGTCTCAATCGGCTCTGCTATGAGGTCGCGCTCCAAAGGCAGCCGCCTTCGCATCTGGATCAATTCGCGCCCGCGCCTAAAGCCGGCGCCTTGCAGTAGCTCCACCATGTCATGGTCGTTATGGGAAAGCCAGATGTGGACATGCCCGCCGCCGTTGGCCGCAATTTCTCTGAGGGATCGTCTCAGGAGTGCTTCCGAGACCCCCGCCTTGCGGCTTCGATGGAGCGGGTGGACCACCATCTCCAGCTCCCAGGTGCTGTTTCCTGCCGAGAGCTGTGCGTATCCGAGCAGGTGCAAAGTTCCCTCCAGGCGGGCGGTGAAGCCAAAGACTCCCTTTCGCCCGCCGTGAACCAGGTCGAGCCAGGCGTGATCGCCCAGCGCCTTATGTTTGTCGAAGGACTCGGCCTCCGCGGCGAGCCGGGAGATAGCGCCGATCTCCTCCTCGCCGACCCGCCTAGAGACAACTATGGAAGGCATGGGTAGGAATCTACCTGCCCCTTCGCCGATTTATCGAGCCGGCAGCGTCAATCTCGGGCCGTTGCCGCTTGCTTCGCCACGCCTGGGGCGGCGCAGCGTTCTTCCTCTTGCGCACATTAGCAGAGCGACCCATTGATTTATTGATGTGATTTTCTCTAAAGTGGCAGGCCTGTTGCTACGATTCACCATATGGGAGTTGTGGAATCAGCTCGGTTCAGCGCCTCCCAGCGCAACACAATGTTCAGGAGAGGGAGAATCGTGATCAAACTTGCTAAGTGGGTCAAGCGCACCGAGGAGGGAGAACAGGGCTTCACTCTGATCGAACTCATGGTTGTCGTCTTGATCATTGGAATCCTGGTGGCTATCGCCGTACCGACGTTCCTCGGTGCGCGTAAGGGTGCTCAGAACCGGGCGGCAGAGAGCAGCCTGAGGAATGCTCTGACTGCTGCAAAGGTTTATTACACAAACAACGACGGTTACACTTCGATCGATAGCACGGCCATGTCGTCCCTCGAGCCTTCGCTGACTTACGGCTCGATAACGTCGACTAATCCAAATCAGGTGGATGTCACCGGTGGCAGCGTTGGAGCATGCCTCTCGGTGGAGGCTGCGAATGGCAATATCTTCGCCGTCTTTGACCCAGGCAATGGCGCTGTCCAGTACTACGGGCCCTCGACCACCGGCTATAAGGCGGCAACGGATGTTTGCTCGACTGCCCTTACCGCTGCTCCCAGCTGGGATACGACGACGAGCGCCGCTGGCTGGTAGTCCGCGCTGCTCTTGAGCGATTTGTTGGTAGGCGATGGGGAGGGTTAATGCTTCCTCATCGCCTACTTTTTTAGCATTTTGGCCTAGGTTGAACTCTTAGGTATCCTCAATTTCGAATGCAGGGCCTCATCCCCCACTATCTTTCAAGGTGACCCTGGTTCCCGGGCTTGGTCGCTCTGAGTTCGGTATGTCTTTCGTGCCCTGTCCTTGGATGATCCGGGGGATGTTGTCGACGGACGCATAGTCGTCCGGTGACTGCTGATGGGTCCGCGGCCGGGCCTCTATTGGGCCCATGTCTCTTCGTCATGTGGATGCCTGGACCGGACATCATGAGCGTCGGCACGAGCTGTGCCGGGAATTTCGCCACGGCCAGTGGCTGGAGGACTCGTGGACGCGAGCGGCATCGCCGTCTGGTGCGCGCTGGATGTCGCCAAGGAAGAGCAACACGCGTGCACCCTTGGTGTCGGGGGAGGGCGCAGCTGCGACCGTGCGCCCCCGGAGGACGAAGCAAGGTTCCGTGCGGTCCTCGTCGTTCTGCTGGCCCATGGTAAGGTGCCGGCGGTCTAGACCAGCCGAACACGGTCGGCACCTTGGCACTTGCGCAGCCGGAGACTACGAATACCGGGTCGACGCGCTGCCCGGGCTGGTCATGCTAAAGGCCGCTCACGCAGCCTAGGCAATGTGTCTAATTTCCGTGGGGCACCCCAATCCTCGTGGCAGGTGGAGAGGCATCTGCCTGCTCTATCGCAGCCTGCCTGGCCGCCTACGCCGGCATCGCCCCGGTCGAACACCCCGCCCGAAGTGCCAGCAGGAAACTCAAGAACGCGCTGTTCCGTTCCCCCTGGGTGGCCTTGCGTTGCGACCCTGAATCGGCCGCTTACTACAACGAAAGCGCGCCGAAGGAAGATCCAACGCCGCAGTCATCTGCCTGGCACGGCGCCGCTGCGATGTGATCCATGCCATGCTCCGCACTGGTACCCTCTCCACCCGGCCCCCCCCCCCCCCCCCCCCCCCCCCCCCCCCACAATCCCCCCCCCCCCCCCCCCCCCCCCCCCCCCCACCCCCCCCC
>JAKAEN010000289.1 GCA_021818355.1 Actinomycetes bacterium
GAAGCCGACCCTTTCGTTGACGATCGAGTACACGCGGCTGGTGCACTGTCGGGCAAACGTGAGATTTGCTCCACGCAACAAGGTGATCCCCGCCTGCAGGAGTAAGCGGAAGGATCCTGCCACGCGCTCCTGAAGAAACCGGTCGAGGCACCGCGAAGACCGACGAAAAACCATCCTCGTCGGGAGGGCAACAAGAGTCATGGCGATTGCGGCGACCCTCACTTCGCCTGGGTGTCTCCGCATGCATATCGAGTCCCCAGCCAGGATTTACAGCCGCATCAGATCCTCCGGCGCCACCATCAGCAACACCTTGTTGTAAACCGCGAAAGAACATGCCCGCATCATCGAGGCCTGCGAGAGCCAGGACGTGTTGGAAGTGGCACGAAATCTCGCCCGCCATCAGGCTCGCGTGGCACTCATGGTGATGGCGCAAACGGCTCCTGAGCACGATCCCGCCATCGTGCGGTCAGCGCTTCAACTGGTGATCGGCTCAGACTGAGCCGACAGCGGCCGAACCGGTTTCGACCTCCAGCGCGAGCAGCTTCTCGGGTGCGGTGGCAACGCGACGGAGGCCGACAATGCCGGCCGACACCCTGCGCGGAGCTAATCTGCGCGCCCAGAGGCCGCTATGCGACTCGGGCTCGCCGCAAGGTAAGGAGCGAACGGGCACCGGCGAGGACCATGAGGAGCGAAACTATCGCCCATGCGGCCAGACCCACGTAGACCCAGACCTTGGCGATGCTCACCAGAAAGCCGATGTTCACCGCTTTGCCCAGGGTGTAAGAAGCCACCGTGTACATCCCCAGGGGGAAGACCGCGCTCCACAGCCGTGAGTCGTAGAGGCTCGAGTAGTGCTCGGCGACATGGCGCCAAATGCCGAAGATGATGAGCAGTGGGATCCACCAGGTTCCGAAGGCCCAAAGGATTATCGAGAGTCCGACCAGCATCGGCCGCATCTCGGTTAGAAGATGCGAGTGCGCGGTGCTCAGGCCGAGGATGCCTGCCGCCGCTCGGACGCTGATCGCCGTGGCTCCCATGGCTATCCAGTACGCGGGAGCCATCTGGCTGGCAGTCACCTCGATCAGGATCAGCCGCATGAAAATGATGACGATCAGGACCAAGTAGAGCATTACGCCCAGGCCCCATAGGCAGACGGCCAGTGCTTCGAGAGCTGGGACCTGAGCCGCAGCGGCCCCGTGAGCGCTGAGGGCGGAAGCGGCGATAGACAGCGACTGCGTGGCAACCACCGTTATCAGCCAGCCACCTCCGATATCCCCGGGGCGTGGGCGGTGATGCGTGGCCACCATGGACCCCGGAACGGAATAGATGAACACGAGCCAGACCGCGCCGGCGATAGATGCGAATATCCAGGTGGTCAGGACATGACCATCCATGGCGAGGCGCACCGCCGCAACATCGAGGCCCGCGACGATGGTCAAGTAACCGATCACCGAGTTCGGGTCCTGAAGGCTCGCCTTCACGGCGCCGGGGAAAATGACCAGCCTGGCTGTGTAGGCAACGGTCAGGAACCCGATCGCGAAGAGCAGCACCCAAAGTGTCAGCCTCGAACCTGAACTCACACCAAGCAGCTGCGTGCCCACCGACACGATGCCCGTCGCCATGACCCAGGAGAAGTAGGCGGTATCGAGGTTCTCGAGGTTGCGCGCCAGTAGGCCGCGCGCAGGACGGTCCCGGTCCTCCGCGGACGGCCGATCCTCCCAACGCCGCCCGGTTCCGCCGGAGCCCGGATCCAGTGCGGCCATCAGTACCGGACCCCTATACGGCGCCAGCGCTTGGCACCGGTGCCAGGCTCGCTTGGCCGGCCTGCCACGCGCGACCGGTAGACAAGGAACGGCCGCCAAAGATACCAGAACGGATAGCTCCAAGCGTGCACGAGCCGGGAAAATGGCCACACGGCCAGAATCACCCAGGCGGCCAGAGCGTGCACCTGATAGAGGAGCGGCGCATGGGCGATCGCGTGCACGTCGGGGTTGCCGACGAACAACCCCCTGAACCATAGCGCGATGCTCTGGCGGTAGTCATAGCCGCCGCCGAGCAGGTTGACGCCGACGGTCTCGGCCACGCCCAGGGCAATCACTACTGCCAGCAGGATTAGCGCCAACCAGTCGACGGCGGTGGTGGTCGCCCTGACTCTCGCCACGAAGAGGCGCCTGTAGGCGAGGATCAGGACCCCTACGACCACGCCGGCGGCGGCGAGGGTACCGGCGGCGGCCGAGAAGAGGTGGTAGGTGCTCTCCGAGATTCCGACGGCCCGGGTCCAGCTCTCCGGGATCAGGATTCCGATGACGTGGCCACCGATGGCGAGCAACGCAGAGTAGTGGAACAGGGGCGAGCCGATGGAGAGAAGCTTCTTCTCCTGCAGCTGCGTGGACCGGCTGGTCCAGCCGAACTGGTCGTAGCGATATCGCCAGATATGGCCGATCACGAAGATCGAAAGGGCGATATATGGCAGTATCACCCAGATGAACAGCTGAAATGTCGTGATGCCTTTCACGAGCGTCCTCCACCTTCCCGGCTAAGCCCGTAGCCCGGCAGATTGGCCAGGCCGACCATCTCGAGCGGCGGGCCGTCCTCGCTGAGGCGCAACTCAGGCCGGCTTCTCCGCCCACTCCTTGGAAGCGTCGAGACCAGCGCCTCCACGACTTCATGGAAGATGGAGCTCTCGCGTGCCAAGGCATCCGCCAATGCCCTTAAAGAAGCCTCCTGGCCGGCCAGCAACTCTGCTCCCTCCTTGGTGCTCGCCGCAAGCTCGAGCAGCGCGGGAAGGAAGTCGGGGAGCTCTCCCCCGCTCAACTCCATCCCGGCCATGGCGTACCTCTCCGCAAGTCCGGCAAGTGTGGCCCCCCGGCTCCTGGTGTCGCCATGGCTGTAGTAGGTGAGGTTCAGAGTGACGCGGCGCCCCAGATCGAAGGTGCTCACATAGAGGCGCTCAGCCGCCTCCCGCCCAATTTCGTCAAGAGACCGGGCCAAGGCGGCCAGGGATGGTCCCGCCCCTTTGCGGCCCATGCCCTCGGCTGCGGCGCCAACCGCGGCCATGTCGTCGACGAACTGCTCGCCGGGATAGCTGAGCAGCACCGCTGCGCACCCGTAGAGGAGTCGATCCTCTCGGCCGGTCACCACGCTCCTCCCGGTTCAGTTCCGGAGCCAGGCTCGAGAATCTCGAGATGCAGCCGCCCCTTGTGGTCCCTCTCCCGAGGAGTGGGCCGATCGAGGTGGAACGATGCCACGTCGGGCTCGCC
>JAKAEN010000290.1 GCA_021818355.1 Actinomycetes bacterium
CTGGGATGCCGCCCGGGCGTTTTATCACGGCCCCGACTATCAGCAGGCGATTCCCATGCGCCAGGCGGCCTCCGAAGGAAGAGTCTTTTTTGTGGAGGGCGCGCCGGGCGCCTAGCCCTCCGCCGAACTGAAGTCCCCGGGGGTACGGGGTAGCGGGCCCGTGGATGCGAAGCCCGCTTACTGATGCTTGACAGTCAGGCCTGACTGTGAAATCATGGCCCGATGCCGCCTGGAAATTCGAAGGTGACCAAGCGTGATCTGCAGCGCGAGGCCACCAGGCGAAGGATCGTGGAGACCGCGGTGGAGCTGCTCGTCTCCACCGGTGTCGCGGCCACGACTTCTTCAGCCGTACAGCGCAAGGCGGGTTTGAGTCGTGGCGCCCTCCTGCATCACTTCCCCACCCACGAGTCCCTCTTCGCAGCCACCGTCAGGCGCCTGGTGGAGATCAACGAGGAAACGGTGAGAGAGGCGGCCGCCGGGGAGGTGTTTGCGGAGGACCCGGTCGCCGGCGCCGTCCGCACCTTGTGCCGGGTGGTGGATTCCCCTTCGTTTACGGCCGAGCTCAGTCTTTGGGCGGCCGCCGCCACCGATCCTGTTCTTCGCGGGGTCCTTCGCGCGGAAGAGCTTGCTTCGAGCCACGACCTGCACAGGGTCGTAGACGAAGTTTTCGGCGCAGAACTGGCCTCGCACCCCCGCTATCGGGCTGCCGCTTCGCTCACCGTCGTCTTCTTGCGCGGTATGGCCATATCCCGGGCACTCACCAGCTCGAGCCGCACCGACCGGCTGATGGAGGAGTGGGCGGGGGTGGTCCGGGAGCTGCTCGGCGCAAAAGGGCCGGACCAGGGCAGCGGGGTCGCAACTCAGAGCGGAGGAAAGTAGATGGCGGAACAGCATTTCGAGACGCTTCTTTACGAGGTGCGCGACAGGCGCGCGTATCTGACCCTCAACCGGCCCGAACGGCTGAACGCGATCACCCTGGAGATGGCGCGGGAAATCCGCGCCGCCGTGGAGCTGGCCAACGATGATCCGCGCGTGCATGTGATCGTGGCGCAAGGGGCGGGGCGGGCTTTCAGCTCCGGGTATGACCTGAAGCGCTACGCCGAAGGAGCGGAGAGCTTCCAGCCCGAACTCTGGGACCCGATTCGCGACTTCCAGATGATGAAGCGCAACACGGACGACTTCTTCACCCTTTGGCGCTCGCTCAAGCCCACGGTGGCAAAGGTGCACGGCTACGCGGTGGGCGGCGGCAGCGACATCGCGCTCTCCTGCGACCTGGTGCTCATGGCCGACGACGCCCGCATCGGGTACATGCCTTCCCGGGTCTGGGGTTGCCCGACCACCGCCATGTGGGTCTACCGCCTCGGGGCCGAGCGAGCCAAGAGGATGCTGCTGACCGGAGACACGATCGACGGCCGCAAGGCGGAAGCCTGGGGCCTGGTGGTCGAGTCGACACCTCCTGCAGAGCTCGACGACGCCGTGGAGGCGCTGGTGGAGAGGATGGCAGGTGTGCCGATCAATCAGCTCGTGATGCAGAAGCTGATGATCAACCAGGCGCTGGACAACATGGGGCTTCAGAGCACCCAGACTCTGGCCACCGTCTTCGACGGCGTTGCACGCCACTCGCCCGAGGGGCGCTGGTTCCAGAGCTTTGCGGAGGTGCATGGGTTCGACGCCGCGGTCCGGTGGCGGGATTCGGGACGGTGGATTCCCGATGGCGGAGGGGAGATTCCCAGCGAAGCCGAGCTGGGCGGGGAGGTCGCGCAATGAGCCGTCCACTGCAGAATGCCTACTGGGCGCCTGACCTGGAGGTGCCGATATCCGAGATCACGGCGGGAGAGCTCCTGCGCCGCGCCGCCGAGGAGGCTCCCGACAAGCTTGCTTTGGTGGAAGTGGCGCCTCCCGGGCCGCACCTGATCGATGGCGTGATGTCTCCGGACCGCGCCTGGACCTATGCCGAGCTGCTGGCAGAGGCCGAGGCGACCGCCCAGTGGCTCCTCGCGCGCTTCCGGCCCGGTGAGCACGTAGCGGTGTGGGCACCCAACCTTCCGGAGTGGGTGATCCTGCAATACGGCGCCGCGCTGGCGGGCCTGGTGCTGGTCACCGCCAATCCGGCGCTCCGCCCGGCCGAGCTCGAGTACCTGTTGCGCCAGTCCAAGGCGGTGGGCGTCGCCTATGTGGACGCCTTCCGGGGCACCGATATGGCGGCGGTGGTCCAGGACGTCCAGGCCCGCCTTCCACATTTACGCACTCTCATCAGGTTCACGGCATGGGAGAGGGAAGTCCGCGCCGCGCCCGCTCCGCGCGTTCCCCTCCCGAGTGTCGCCCCGGCGGAGCCGGCCCAGCTCCAGTACACGTCGGGCACCACCGGCTTTCCCAAGGGCGCTCTGCTCAGCCATACGGCCTTGATCACCAACGCGAGCTTCGTGCACAGGCGCGCGCAGTTCCCCCAAGGGGGAATCTGGGCGACCGCCCTGCCCCTCTTCCATACCGCCGGTTGCGGCATGTCGGTCCTTGGCACGGCCGCGAGCCGGGGAACGCTGGTCCTGGCCCAGCTCTTCGAGCCGACCCTGGTTCTGGAAGCACTCCAGAAGTGGGGGGCGGACCTCTTCGCGGCGGTGCCGGCCATGCACTACGCGCTGCTCGCCAATCCCCGCTTCGACTCCTACGACCTCTCATCGGTGAAGGTTGTGGCCTCCGGAGGCGACGCGGTTCCCCCGGCCCTCGTCGAGGAGGCCGAGCGCCGCTACGGAGCCCGTTTCTCCACCGTCTACGGCCAGACCGAGCTGAGCCCGATCATCGCCCAAACCAGCCCTGACGACAGCCGGGACGATAAGGCGGAGACGGTTGGAAGGCCACTGTGGCAGGTGGAGGTGAAGATAGCCGACCCCAAGGGCGGAGCAGTGCTCGAGACGGGACGGGAGGGCGAGATCTGCGCGCGAGGTTACCAGGTGATGTTGGGTTACTTCGATATGGCGGAGGCGACCCGAGCCACCATTGACGCCGAGGGCTGGCTGCACACCGGGGACCTGGGGGCCATGGATGACCGCGGCTACCTGAAGGTGACCGGACGCCTGAAGGACATGATCATCCGCGGAGGAGAGAACATCTATCCGAGGGAGATCGAGGCCGCCCTATTGGCCCATCCCGGGGTGGCGGCGGCTGCGGTGCTCGGCGTTCCCGATCCGGCAATGGGGGAGCGGGTGGTTGCGGCAATCAAGCCCGCCGACCCC
>JAKAEN010000291.1 GCA_021818355.1 Actinomycetes bacterium
TATTCGCAGGAACCCAAGACCTTCGTGCAGACCTTCAAGGACGCCGGCAAGAAAGTGAGCGACCTCTTCACGAAGAACCCCTTGCACTATTCGGGAAAGCGCGACGAGATCAAGAACCTTGCCGAGGTCAAGAACACGCTCGGCTATGGCGGCGTGAACGACCGAGGGTTCAACTGGATAAACAAGCACGGGGCCTGGTCAAGACAGGACGACATCCGCAAACAGCAGGCCCAAATGAAGTTTCTCATTGCCCAGTCGCCTCTGAGCGAGCAGGAGAAGGACCGGCTCCTTCAGCTTCTTCCCGGTTACCAGCCGCAGGGCTCCTCCGGCAGCTCCTCGACCAGCACGCCCACAACTGGAAATCAAAAGGATCAACACAGTCCCAAGGACAAGAGCCAGGAAAAGGTTGGGGAGCTCCTGCGGGCGGTGGTCGCAAAGAAGGAGGACAGCGAAAGCGGTGCAAAAGTGTGATCCCGGCACAGGCCGTTCACACCGCGGTCGGGGTCGGATTGCCGCTCTAGCCGATGACTGAGACCAGGACACCGCCTTCCGTAGCCGCGCGGGAGTACGTTTCGACCCGCATTGGCGAGTATTCGACCGACGAGGACAAGGGCATTTACTCCTGGATCCACCAGGGCGAGCGGGTGGCGTGGCAGGTCATGCTCAGAGCATTCGACCCGGGTGGCGTGGTCGTCATAGCCTCCACCTGCCCCTTCAAGATCGATCCTCCCGAGCGCGCATTGATCGGCCGGTTCGTGTCGCGCCTCAACTACCAGAGCACGGAGGCAGTTTTCGCGCTGCAGCCCGAACTCGGCGTATTGACCACGAAGACCTCGATATTTCTCGGCTCGCAGTTCCTAGTGACCCAGATCAAGCTGGAAGACGCGGTGGCCCTGGTGGCCTACACAGTGGACGTCAACCTCGAGTCGGCCGAGGAGTTTTTCGGCGCGGCCGCGCGGCTGAGCCAGGGCGTCTCGACCGTGGAAGCGGAGTTGCGTGCCCTGGAAGGAATTTGACCCCGCTGGATTGCCAGCGACAATCCGTACCTAGCGACGCGTTCACGGCTACGCTTGGCGTGTTCACGCTCTTGAAAGGACGCCCTCTTGCCCGGCACCAGCAGCAAGACCCTCTTGGAACTGACCGAGGAGGTCCTCAAGGACGGCCAGTTCGAGTACGAGCGGATCCCCGACACCGACGCGTATTCCATCGACTACAGCTTCGAAGACGTGAACTGGATGATCTTCGTCCAGGTGGTCGAGAATCTCGGTCTGGTGATCGCGTATTCGAGTTGCCCGTTCTCCATAGAGCAGGCCCAGCAGGCCAGGGTCATGGAATTCTCCTCGCGCCTCAACTACGTACTCTTCGAAGGCGGCTTCGAAATGGACACCGCCGATGGCGACCTGCGCTTCAAGACGTCCACCTTCGTAGGCTCCGAGGCCGCACCCACGACCCTGTCCGAGGCCGACATGAAGGCGATGATCGAGCACACCATCTTCTCCAACATCTTTATTGCGACGATTTCGTTCCCATCCGTCGCCAAGATCGTGCACGGGATGATCTCGGTCGACGAAGCCGTGATCGCCTCTTCAAACTTGGGATAGACGGCCCTCGGATCGAACTAAGGGGCACCGGGACCATGCTCTCTCCGTCATGACAGACCCCAAGCTGGCTTTCGACTCACAACTGCTCCTCCGCGCGGCCTTGCTGGCCAGAAGCTTGCAGGTGTCCGCCGACGCTGTCGCCGGATCGCAGCCTCTGGACGCTTTCGTGGCCACCCTCACCTCGGCACTCGGCCTGGAGGGACCAGACGATATCGCTCCGGCACTAGCCCAAACCGAAGTGAAGCTCGGCGCGGCCGGCCTGACCGCCCCGGTCGACAAGATCTCCTACTTCGCTGGCCTCGGCCAGACGGAACGCGACCTGGTGACCGTGCTGGCCGCCTTGCACATCGCCCGCGACAGGGGCTACCCCGTCCCGGCGGGCGAGAACGGTGCGATAGGCGTGGAGATCGCCCAGGCACTGGTGGGCATTCGCAGTGGCGTCGAATCCGTATTCGACGCCGAAGGAGCACTCTACGACTTCGGCGTTGTCGCAAGGTCCGGCGGACCTGGGCGATCCGAGCGCTTCGTGCGCTTGCGGCCCCACGCGCTGGCGCAACTGCGCGGAATCCAGGCTTGGAGCCAGGAGTTCGAAGATGCGGAGTCAGCCCTTCCAAACGCACTTCCTTCCGGCGCGGATCTCCCGCCGGCGCTCACACGGTCGGACTTCCTTTACGTGCGCGGCACCACCGCGGGAATCGCACTTTACCGGCTTACCCAGGTGCTGGAATCGAGCGGCCGAAAAGGCGCTCGTTGGCTCGACCTGCGCAGGGCCGGCGAGGACGACGAGTCCGCAAGGACGTTGCGGATCGCCTGCACGGACGCCTTCGTAAACGGTACAACCCTTGTAGTGGGGCCTATCAGCCAGCTTGCCGAGGGGTCACCGCTCCTGCTGCGCGGCCTCGCGGATCCACGGGCGAGCGTTGCGTTCTTTGGAACCGTTCCATGGGAGCACGCCTTTTTGGGTTTCGACCCCTACTGCTGGGAAGCTCCCCAGCTGGAAGAAGGAGAGGCGGCGAAGCTTTGGGAGGAGGCTCTCGGCGAGCGCGCCGCGGAGGAAGTCATCGCCGGGCTTCGTCATCTGCCCCTCCAGCCCGAGCAGATACGGGAATCTGCGCGGGTGATCGGCCTCGAGATCGGCGACCGCGACGAGGCAGTCGATATCGGCCAAATCATCGGAGCCATCAGGAGCGTTAGCTTCGAGCGCCTAGGCACCCTAGCCCGACGGGTGAGCCCCAAAGTGTCATGGGACGACCTACTTCTCCCTGACAACGTCACGCGCCAGCTGCGCTGGATGTGCGACCGATACCGCCATCGCCACCTCGTCGCCCGCCAATGGCGACTCAAGCCCGGAGGCGGTCGCGGCGTCGGCGTCTCGGCGCTCTTCACCGGCGAGTCGGGCACAGGCAAGACCTTGGCGGCGGAGGTGGCGGCGGCTGAGCTCGGTCTGGAGATGCTGGTCGTCGATCTCTCGTCGCTGGTGGACAAGTATGTCGGCGAGACAGAGAAGAACCTCGAGAAGGTCTTCTCGGTGGTGGAAAATGCGCCGGGGCTCCTCTTCTTCGACGAGGCCGACGCTGTTTTCGGGAAGCGCTCGGAGGTCAAGGAGTCGAAGAGCCCTTGCCG
>JAKAEN010000037.1 GCA_021818355.1 Actinomycetes bacterium
TGCGATGTTCTCCTACGACCCATGGGAGCTCTACGAAGCGGGGCAGATCTCCTCGCCGAACATGCTCGTGCTGGGCAGGATCGGGAGTGGCAAGTCGGCGCTGGTGAAGAGCTACATGTTCCGCCAGGCCACCTTCGGACGCTCACTGCTCATCGTCGACGTAAAAGGGGAGTACGCCAACCTGGCCAACCGGCTCTCGATCCCCGTCGTGCACCTGCGCCCGGGAGGGGAGTGGCGGCTGAATCCGCTCGACTTCCTCGACGCCGCGACTTCATCTGCTCAAGAGATCTTCACCCGCCGCGCATCGATGATCGCAACGCTTGTCGGGGCGACGATGAAGCGGGACCTTACACCTGGCGAGCACGCCACCCTCGAGGCGGCACTGGCCACTTGTGGGTCAAAGGCGACCTTGCGCGATGTGGCCAATGCGGTGTGGGACCCCACGCCCGAGATGGCTGCCCAGCGCCGGGCCAGCGCCCAAGAAGTCGCCGTCGAGGGCCGCGACATTGCTTCGGTCCTCCAGCGCCTACTGGACGGAAGCCTGGGCGGGATGTTCGACGGCGAGACCAACATCGATCTTGCGCGAGTCTCCCACGGCCTGGTGATCGACATTTCCTCCGTGCATGGCACCGAGGCCTTCCTGCCCGTGATGGTCTGTACTGCCGCATGGCTCAGCTCGCTTGCAACCAGGCGGGATGGATCCAAGAAGATCCTCGCCCTGGATGAGTCTTGGGCTGCGGTTGGCTCGACGCACATGACCCGCTTCGTCCAATCCACCGCCAAGCTTGCTCGCCAATACGGGATCCAGCTCATCCTGGTCCTGCATCGCATAGCCGACCTCACCGCTCAGGCCGATGATGGCTCCGAGACCGTGAAGCAGGCGATTGGGTATCTGTCCGACACCGAGACCCAGGTGATCTTCAAACAGGGCGATGCGGACTTGAGCGTGACCAAGGAGACGCTCGGCCTCTCCGGAGGAGCGATCGCGGAGATCCGCAACCTCACCCGCGGCCGGGCCCTCTGGCGCGTGAAGAACCAAGTAGCGCTCGTGCGCCATATGCTCACGCCGCTTCTGGCCGAGATCTGCGACACCGACGACGCCATGCGCACAGGTGGCCAGAGGTGAGCCGGGTACGGGGAGTCATTGCCCTGGCCGCGCTCGCGGGCCTTGGGGTGCTGGGCGTGCAAGAACTGTCCGGACCGGGTTCCAAGGCGCCGACCGCGACAGCGCCGACCGCTGCTAGCGCAGTGCATGGCGCCAGCCATACGGGTGTGGGCAGCGTTGCCTATGCGATCGCGCCGGGAAGCGGATACGGCGCGGGCTCGGTCACCCCGGATCCGTCGCTCACCAAGGCTGAGCAGACCGCAGCTGAAGCCAGCGCCGCGAAGGAAGCCGGGGTCGCCCTGGCCCGCCCCGGCGTGAGCGGTGTGACGCTCTCCAACTTCGGGGAGGTCTGCAAGGGCGATCGCTGCACCGTGTACTTCGACTCGAGTGCCAAGAGCCCATCCCTAACCCTTTCGGCCTCTTTCCGCGACCAGCTCGAGCTGGCTGGCGGCAGTTGGCAGGTCCTCGACCAGGCAGGGAGCTAAGCATGGCCGCTCAGGGTAAGTCCAAGAAGAAGAAAAGCTTCGGCCGGCGCTGGGCGGGCCGGCTGATCAAGCTGGCGGCCGCATTGGTGGCCGCCGCCATTGGTCTCGTCCTAATCCTGGCGGCCGGGGCGATGTACGGCCTCGACCAGCTTGCCAGCGCGGCCACGCCGTCGGCATACGCGCGCGCCACGATTCCCGCCAAGCTGCTCCTGACCTTCAAGTCCGCGGCCCAGTACGCAACAGTCCAGAGTGGGGGAGAGCCGATCAGCTGGAGCCTGCTCGCCGGGGTCGCCTACGAAGAGTCGGGTGGCTTCATCTCCAGGGGCACCTCGGACGCCGGAGCGGTGGGCTTGATGCAGATGATCCCCTCGGCCAACCAGTCCTATCTGGACGATCTCGCCAACGTGAAGATCCCGGGAGGCGCGACCTCGCCCAGCTTTTCCAACGCGCCCGACGCAATCTACGCCGCAGCCCTCAAGCTCGAGGCGGACGGCGTGGCCCAGGGCGACCTCTCCCAGGCGCTCGGCCTCTACAACTGCGGATCGGACTGGCTGCACGATCAACGCAGCTGCATCGGGACCGTGGGCTACGTCTCGGCCGTCCTTGGCTACGCACAGGCCTTCCAGGCCGGTTACGACACAACGGGTGCGACCCAGACCCAGCTCGCCGTTCTTGCCTTGGCCGAATCAGAGCTCGGCACCCCCTACGTCTGGGGCGGCGAGGGTGCAACCGGTTTTGACTGTTCAGGGCTGGTCCAGTGGTCCTTCGCCGGTGTGGGTGTTGCCTTGCCGCGGGTGGCGCAGGACCAATACAACGCCGGGCCGGTTGTCTCTAGCGTTACTCCCCTGACCCCGGGAGACCTCGTCTTCTTCGCCGACGCTAATGGCTATATCGCCCACGTGGGGATCTACGCCGGCAACGACACCATGATCGACGCGCCCCACACGGGCGCCTTCGTCCGCTACGACCAATTCAATCCGACCCCGGGCGCAGCCTGGGGTGACGAGTACTACGTAGCGGCCACCGACCCCGGGGGAGCCTTCGTTGTTCCGGCCTCTACCCAACCAGCTCGCTGAAAGGAGCGCGACATGTCCAAGGTGAGTACACAAGTAGACGACGGAGAGAAGTTGATGGTGGCGGGGCTCGCGGTCCTGGTCGCCTTCGGCCTGCTCTCGCTGCCCGCCTATGCCGCCATCTGGCTTACCTCGCTGCTCATTGGCTTTCATGCCGTGCCACTCGGCCACCTCTCGTTTGCGGTCGGCATCGAGCTCTTCGCCTCCCGTGCAGCGTTGTTGAAACACTGGCCCGCGGCCCAGCGAAGCCACATCTATCCGTTGCCGGCCGAGATCGTTACTATCGCCATGCTGGCCGGAGCCGTATGGCTGGTGCTGTGGGTTCGCTCCAAGGGCCTGGCCGGTCTCGGACTTCAGCTCCCCCGTCTTCCTTTCGGAGCCAAGATGAAGAACGAGGAGGGCTTTGCCACCAGGGGCGCGATCGACAAGCACCTCTCTAGGGATGCTGCGGCCAAAAAGGCCAAGTTCGTGAGGCCCGACATCGCACACGACCTGGCCAGACGGCGCCCTTCCACATATGCGTACTTCCTCGGCAGGGAGAAAGCCTCCAAGACGGAGCTCCATGCCTCCCTCGAGGACACGGTGCTCGTCATTGGCCCGCCCCGTTCGGGCAAGGGTGTATTTCTAGTGAACAACTTCGTGGCCGAGGCACCCGGGCCGGTGATCGCCACCTCGACCCGACCCGACACCTTGAAGATCACCGCCCCTTGGCGCAGGCACGTTGGCACATGCTACGTCTTCGACCCCCAGGGAACCGAGTCCTATGCCGGCCTGCCCGTGCAGACGTTGCGCTGGGATCCCGTCAAGGGCTGTGCAGATCCACTCAAGGCGCTTACGCGGGCCAGCTCGTTTGCCTCTGCTGCCGGCCTTGGAGAGGAAGGCAATGGAAAGTATTTCGAGCAGGCCGCAGCGACCGTGCTCAAGGCCTACCTGATGGCGGCAGACCTGTCTGGAGGGAACATCAAGGACGTCCTCGCTTGGATCGGAGCGCCCGATTCGAAGCAGCCGAACGCGATTCTCACGGCCGCTGGCGGCGAGTACATAACGGTCGCCAATGAGCTGCGCTCAGCGCAGGGGGACGAGCCGCGGCTGCGCTCGAATGTCTACTCCACCGCGCGCCAGGCCCTGGCCAGCATTAGCGACCCCCGGGTGCGCGACGCCTGCTGTCCGCTGCCGGAGGAGTCCTTCGACGTCCATCGTTTCCTCACCGAGAAGCGCAACACGCTGTATCTGATCGGCTCGACCACCGCCCAGGCGAGCGTTGGCCCTCTTGTGGTGGCGTTGATCGAGGACATAACCGAGGAGGCGCGCAAACTTGCCGCCAAGCAGCCGGGCTCTCGCCTGGTGCCACCGCTTCTTTTGATCTTGGACGAAGTCGCCAACATCGCTCCGATCAAGAAGCTGCCGGGCCTGCTCTCTGACGGTTCGGGTTCGGGAATCTGCACCGTGACCGTCTTCCAGTCAATGGCCCAGGCTCGCCAGAAGTGGACCGACCACGGCGGCCAGGCCATCTACGAGGCCTCCGCATGCAAGGTAATACTGGGTGGACTCTCCAATGCGCGTGACCTAGAGGACACCTCGGCCGTGCTGGGAGAGGTGCAAGTTCGCCGGTCTTCGACCTCGCGGTCCAAGAAGGACGTGACCATCAACGACTCTTGGAACTCAGAGCGCGTTCTCAAGGTCGCCGGCGTCCGCGAAATCCCCTTTGGTGAAGCCTTGATACTTCACCGCGCCGCGCCACCCGTGCGTGCCACGCTTGAGGCATACGACCATCGCTGGTGGTACAACGCCAAGAAGCCGGCCAACGCCAAGCCGAAATCCGCGGCAAAGCCGCAGACCGCAACCAAGCCCATCTAAGGCGATTCAGTACTCGAGCGTCGGAGGCCCGGTTGGCACGGCGGTAATGCCGTCGCCGCTCGGGCCTACGTCTTTGTCGCCAGGCCCCTCAACATCTCGAGCACCCGTTGGTCTTCGCGCGGGCCGTCGCGGCGCGCCAAGTCCGCGATCACCAGCCCGAGAGGCGCGGGCCTTGGTATCGGGCGCTCGACCACGTGCAACCATACGTTGGTGGGAAGCCGCTCGACCATCAAGTACCTTGCCCTGAGATCTGCGACGTCCCGTGATTGGACATAGCCCTCCGCTTCGTGGCCGGCGGATAGGCCGCTCCGGTCGTCGCTTACTCCCGAGGGGATGAAGCGCGGGTCCTCTCTCACGGCAGCGACGTCGCGCGCGGCCACTTGCAGGGCAAGTACCTGATCATGCCGGCGCAGCCAAGAGCGCAGCAGGTCCGCGGGCTCAGGAGTGGCGTACAACCGCTGCAGCTTCTCCCTCAGGCGCGAGCGCTCGCTGTTAGAGAGCCCGGAGGGCTGGTAGCCGGAGATCCAGTCGATGAACGCCGTGGCGATCCGTGGCGACATTGGACGAGTGGTTGGCCGGGAGCGGGGCACCTGGGCTTCCTCTACCAGGAACCGCCCTCCCGCGCGCCGTGCGGGCAGGTCTCCGGAGTCGATGAGCTGGCGCACGCGCCTTTCGCTCAGCTCGAGTATCTCTGCCACGGATCGGACGTCGAGTTCCATACCACAAGTCTACCGAGTACGGAAGAGATGTGTATATAGCTATATACAGTCTGCGAGTTGGCTGGCGCTTGGCGCTAGAGCTGAACGCGGAACTCTTTGGGGATCAGGTTCACGTCCATTTCGGAAATCCCCGCCCGGCTTCCCTGATGCGACAAACGCTCAGAGGCGATCGTTGCGCGCTTGTCCGGTTCCGGCGGCTGGCGAATTTGGATATCGAGGTCCTCCAGGAGGCTTAGATCCAGCCTCCAGTTGCGCTCTGAGCGCTCCCTCCACAACGCAAAGGCGGCCTCTACGTGCTCGTCGATTTCGGCTATGGACCAGCCGTTCACTTTGGCGAGCTGGTTCACGGCGACGTGCTCGACGTTGCGCACCTGGGCCATGCCGTAGTGCGTGGCAGTGTGGCAGTCGGGGCACAAACAGATGAGGCGCTCGAGCTTCTGGACGCCGGCGGCGCTATCATAACTCCAACGCTCGTGGGCGTCGAGCCTTAGGTAGTTGCCAATGGCGGGCGCGTCGCCGCAAATCTCGCACTCATGATTTGCGCGCTTGTAGACCATTCTTCGGATCCGGTCCCACTCGGGCTTAGGGACGCAGCTGCGCACGTTCGTGAACCAGCACGAGCTGGGCACCAGGTCGACGAAGAGTCCTTGACCGAACTCGCGGTTTTCGCCCGGCAGGACCAACGGAAGCTCTCCCAGAGGTGGTCCGGGTGCCCATCGCTCCAGCTCGGGCATTCCCGGCCGTGGTGCGTACCAGCATTTGGCCTTGACGTCCCATCTTGCGCCAGCCGCCTTGGCGGCGTCGTTGTCCCCAAAGGGCACGTCGAGCCAGACCTTGCCTGCCACTTGAACGAAGCGAGCCTTGGGTGTGGGATCGGATCCGCGAATCCATGGTTCGAGGTCGACCATTCCCGACTCGGGGGCGTACCAGCGCTTCGCGGTCGTGTCCCACTTGGCGCCGGCGGCCTTGGCCAGGTCCTTCTGGGTATAGGGAACATCAAGCCAGATGCGGTCCGCGAGGGACCCCGATTCCTCCTTGCCGCCTCCATCTTTGGCCATCGCTGCTCCTTTGGTGAGTGCCTTAGATCCTGCTGGACCGTTGTGACGGCACTAAGCCGTCGCGCAGTTCGCGCTCGACCATGTCTTGAGGGCGGCCGCGGGGGCCGTCGCTGTCGCAGCCGCGCTTTGCAGTTGACCGAGCTGAGTGGAGCTCAACTGGGTTGGCTGGTAGCTGACTTGAGAGAGCACCGCCATCTCGGAGTGGATCGCGGTGGCCAGCGCTCCGGCCGGTTGCGCTACGGCCGGTGTAGCGGTCGACAGCGATGCGAGCTCGGCGACGTCCTTGGTCATGGACGCCTGCAGTTGCGCCGGCGTCACGCCGGTGGTGGTGAGTGGCTTGATTTGCGTGAGTGTCGAGCATGCAGTGGCAGAGGAGACGCCGGTCGCCGGGCTTGCGGGCGGGGTGGTCGATGAGGGCGCGCTCGTGGCCGTGCCGGCGGTGGGGGAGAGGTTCTTCACGGTGTTGTTCGAGCGGGTGAAGGTCTGAACCGCCGCGATGATGCCGAGCACCATCAACACGCCCAGGCCTGCGTTCATCGCCTTGCGTGTTCCCAGGCCCTTCTTCTTCGCGCCATTGCCGCTTGAGGTCGCGCGGGCGGCCTTGCGACCCTTTGGCGCGGTGGGCACCTTGGCCTGGCGGGTGGGAGCAACGCCGGCGACACGCCGGGAGGACTTGCCCTTCTTGCGGTCAGACTTGCCCGCGGAGCGCTGCTTCTTCTGCGCCTCTCGCTTCTCTTTGGCTGCACTGCGCGCGCTGCGCATTTTGTCGAGAGCGCTGGTGCTGCTGTGGTACTCCGCGTAATCCTCTCCGCTCCAGTCTTCCTCGTACTCTTCTTCATCGACGTCGGCCGGAGTGGCCTCAACGGATTCATCAGGTTCGGGGTCTTCGCTGTCTTCGCCCCCTTCCAGGCTGGACTCCTCCGGCTCCGCAAATGCGCGCTCGGCATATCCAAGGGGGGTGGAAGACTCCTTTGCATAGTCGACGTACTCGGACTCGTCCTCGAATCCTGCGTCGTGATGGATCTGTTCGTCCGTGGAGGTCGCTGATGCCGGTGCCGAGTTCGTTGGCACCGATGGATCGCCGTAGCTGCCGCCTTCCGCTTGATAGGTCGGCTGCGTGGTTTGCTGGCTCATTGCCCTGCGGAAGCTCTCGAGAACCGAGCGGCCGGACTTGCGGGCGGTGGTAGGCGAAGAAGCGGCTTCGGGCTGACGGGCGACAGCTCCCGGCAAGCCGTCCTGGATGTCGTCGTCCAGCCAGTCCGCTAGATCGGCTTCGTCGTCCTCCTCGACGTCGCCTTCTTCATCATCGCCTTCATCATCGCCTTCTTCATCGTCCACGTCATCATCGTCGTCGTCCCCCCAGGCCGCGGCGGCGTAAAGGCTTTCAATCGATGTTTCGCCGGCCTCGGCCTGTCGGAAATCGCCGTTCTGGCCGTAGCCATCGGAGAACAGGTCAGCCTCGTAGTCGGAGCCGACTGGCTCGAGATCCTCTTCGCCGTCGCTCTGCATTTGCTTCAGGCGCTCGGCCAAGGAAAGCTCGGGTTCCTCCTGGGCCTTCGCTATGCGGCGCTGGGATTGTCGAGCCATGAAGCTGCCTTCCTGATCATTGGTTGGGTGTCTTTTGTCCCCGACCCTTGGAGCCGCGCGTGTTCGAGGGTGCGGGCTGATATTCGGCGCCCGGCACCCCGCCGGTGACCGAATAGGCGGTAGCGCTGACGGTCATGGTTGGTATGCCGATGATCTGGAGAAAATCCATTGGCACGCGGACGGTCACTTCACAGGCTTCGCCGGAGCTCACCGTCGAGGCGCCCCCAACGCCCATTTGGGCACAAGAGGCGGTCGCGTGAGAAGAGACGGCCAGGCTGGCAACCGCAGCGTTAGCCGCCGCCTGGTTGACCGAGTAGGTACCTCCATTCAACGCCTGGCCAGCGAGCTGGTCGTTGCCACCGCGGGCGAGGGCGGCGGCAACGGTCTGAGCCTGCGTCCAGGCGGCGAAGGCCCGGGAAATATCGAAGCTCGCCCCGAGAAAGATCAACAGGACCACCAGTACCAGGGGCAGGGTTGCTGCCACGAAGCCCTGCTCGTCCGTCACTTGCTCGGACGTGGCCGCATTACGGAGTCGTGGCATGGAAGGGGGTGATCGGGCTCTCGGACGAGCGGCTGATGGTTATGTAGCGAGGCGCGCCGGGCAGGACGCCACCGGTATCAATTCGGCAGGTGGCCGCAGTCGAGACGTTGCCACCGGGGCTCCAATTCCCTCCCACGAAGACTGAGCAGCTTTTGAGGCCCGACTGGTTTGCCTGCTGGAACATGGCCTGCGCGGCGGCGTTGTAAGCCTGGTCTCGATTGCCGTAGGCAAGCGCTGCGGGTGGCCCCTGCTGGACGACACCGTCCATTTGCTGGGCGCCTAAAGCGAGCGCCCCAAGGTAGATAACCGCTCCGACGAACAGGATGAAGACCGGGACGGCGAGGACGATCTCGATGACCGCTTCTCCGGCTTCCCCGGAGCCATCCCCTTTGTGCCGGCGGGCCCGCAGGCGCCTGACAACCTTGGCGATCATCTCTGCTCCTAATTCGGCTGGACGACCGCCGAAGCGGTTGCGGATGTATGAATGGTGAATCCGAAATCGAGCACTGGAGTGATCTGGCCACTCACTACAGCGATGTAGCTGGAGCCAGTTCCTCCACCGCCCTCGATTTGCGTCGTTACGTTGGTGGCCACGCCGCCCACCAGCTTGTCGGCAATGCCGTGGAGGTAGTACTCCGCGAAGCCGGAGCTGCGGGTCTGTGCAGCCAGATTGGCTCCTTCCTGCGCGGCGGCCCGCATTGCATGGGAAGCCATTTCGAAGAATGCGAATTGGACGACCATGAAAATCAGCGGGATCCAGAGGCTCAGCACCAGGACATTGGTGACCGCAGTGCCTTCCTCGCCGAAGCGGGAGCGAGCACTGCGGTCACCGGTGTCCGTGTCGGCCTGGCGGGGAAGGAGACGCGCCATGCCGGTTCCCCTTAGGAGGGAGAGCCGTTGATGGTGTTGGCGATGCTGTTGGTGTGGTTGGTCACCGCGATGGTGATGATGGCCCCTACTGCAGCCATGAGCGCCACCATGGCTCCAATCCACACAAAGCGAGAGATCTCGCCGCGCTCATCGTCCTCGAGCGAGTCCTTGAACGCGCTGAGCTTTCCCTTTGGGTCGAGCTTGCACATCGTCCAAGCGACCAAGACTGGTAAGTACATTTGACCTTCCGCCTTTCTAGCTAGTCGGTCCGTATATCGGCGTTTGCATTTCGAACGTTAAGCACGCCGTTCGGGTCCGAATCAGTGCATTGATTGAAGAATCCGCACGCCGGCGGGGTAGAGGATGAACAGGGTAAAGCCCATCTCTCCGATAAGCCCGATCACCGGCAGTTTGATGACGGCGTTCAGGCTCGCGCGCTCGAGGTGGGCCAGATCGGCTGCGCGCATTGCCTCGGCTTTGGCCAACAGCCCCTCTTTGATGGAGCCGCCGGAAGTTCCCTGCAGCCGCATCGTGGAGGCGATGTCGACGAGATCGTTTATGCCCCAGGAGAGCCCTAGCTCCTCCAGGGTGTCCCAGAGGTTTTCTCCACGGCGGTAGCCGCCCCGGAACGCTTCAACTAAGCGGGCGAAAATCGGCGACTGCACGGCAAGTCCGGCTCGCTGCACCGCACTCTCCAGGCCGCTGCCGCCGGAGATGCTCTGGGAGACGAGCAACAGAAAGGCCGAGAGGCCGCGGTGGTAGTCGTCCCTTGTCTTGTCGGCCCTGCGATGCAGAGAGTCCAGACCCCCCAGGAGGCCGAGCACGAAGGTGACGACGACAAGGATGGGGATGACGACGAGCGCGTTCACGGAGACCGGACCGATGGTAAGGCCGTTCCTCAGCACGAGAAGCGCAATCACCAGCCAGAGTCCGCCGAAGATACCTGCCAGCATGGCGGCCTCGCTCACCGCCTTTGCCATCGCCTCGGAGTAGGTCTCATTGAGGATGGCCAGATCGGCCTCCAGCCCCTCTAGCTTGCCCCGGCGCGAGTAGTAAGCGGCGAGTTCACGGCCCACCAATTCGCGGGCGGATTCGAGACCGCCAGCTTTCTCCTGGCTGGCATCGGGGTCCGCGAACAAGATTGCGGCCATGGAGCGCCTCTTGGGGATGACCCCGTAGATTCCAAGGGCGACACCAAGGCCAGCGGCCATTCCGCCCAGGGGTGCGTAGTTCATGTCAGACCTCCTCTGTGGCCATGGCGTCAGCCGTGGCGGTCGGCTCAACCTCCTCGGGCCTCCACAGGCGCAAGGGGACGATGGGCTGGGCGGTAGTGACAAAGAGGCGGCTCATGAGCAGAAAGAGGCCGACGATGCCGCCCAGAACGAGCTGACCGACCATCGTCTTGAACGGGGACACGAAGCTGCGGTCGAGCAGCATCAGGCCCGCAAACAGCGCGACCGAGATGAGCAGGCCCGCTTTGGCATCGGTGCGAGGGGAGTGTTGGGAGGTGGCAATGCGCCGCTGCATTTCCGCCTCGTTGCGGGCCAGTCGGCCCAACAGGTCAAGGGTGTTGGAGAGCTGGCCGCCCGAGGCGGTGGCGGCGCCGGCCAAGGAGGCGACCAGCAGATCCACCGTCTCGTCGGCGAACTCGTCGGCGAACTCCCAGAGAGCTTCAACCAGCGAGACGCCCGGAGTGCCCACCCGCTTGGACAGCACTGCCACTTGAGGGCGAATTTCGATCGGAGCTGTATCGCCGCAGGAGGCGATCAGTTGATAGAGAGACATGGCGCCGCTGAGCGAGGATCCCAATTGTTCGATCCAGGTGGCGAGCGCATCCAATCGCTCGACGCGCTCGTTGATGGAGTGGTCGGTGAAAAGGGGGCCGACGAAGAAGTAGATGCCGACCGCACCGATGCCGAGGGCGATGTAGCCCGTCGCCAGGGAAATACCCAGGGCCACAACGAGCCCGACGATCACCTTGGGGCTGGAAAGGGCCGAGGGCGCAGGCTTGCGCGTCTTGACAGGAACCTTCACGAGCGCCCCGTACAGAAGCGTCACTGCTCCGACTGCGGCCAGCAGGCCCCCCACGGCCGCGATCGCGCCAGTTGGGGTGGTGGGCAAGAAGTCAGATGGCGTCACGTTGCCATACCTCCTCGGTCGGGGTGACATAGCCGTAGCGGGCGAGCTTGGTACGCAGCTCGTCGGACATGGGAGCGCCAGGAATGGCGTCGCCGGCGGGGCCCGGGCGCCAGATCTCGTTGGAGACCACCTGCATGCCGTTCACGCCTGTGACCTCGCGCACCGAGTTGACGACGCGCCGGTTGGTGAGCGGGTCGAAATGCACGTAGACGACGAGGTGTAAAGCCGCGGCCACCGCCAAGGCGGAGGCTTCCAGCCCCAGCCGCTCGGCGGATTGAGCCGCATAGTTGGCGATCTTGGTGAAGACGTTGGCGGAGGAGTCGGCATGGATTGTGCCCATTGAGCCGGAGACGCCCTGGGTCATGACGTTGAGCATGTTGATGACCTCGCCGCCGAGAATCTCGCCCAGGATCACGCGGTCGGCGTTCTTGCGCAGCGAGTGGGCGACGAGCGTCGGCATGTCGACGGCCCCGTAGCCCTCCGCGTTCGCATCGCGAGTCTCCATGGCTAGCACGTCGGGGTGCCGCGGTCGGCCCTCGGGGTCGGTCTGCTTGGCGAGCTCCAGCTCGAGGGCGGACTCGATGGTGACTATGCGCTCGCGGGAGGGAATGCAGGCTGCCAGGGCGCGCAGAAGAGTGGTCTTGCCGGCGTTCATGGATCCGCCGATGAGGATGTTGAGGCGCGCCCGCACTGCGGCGTCCAGCATCTCGGCAAGCTTGGGGGAAAGGGTCCCGCGCTGGACCAGGCTCTCCAAGTCGGCGTCGGCGAAGCTGTGCCGCCGAATCGAGACGTCGGGCCGCTCGCAGATGTCCATGGTGGCCGACATGCGGGACCCGTCGGGAAGCCGGAACGAGACCAGGGGATGCGCCGAATCGAAGAGGCGCGGGGTGTTGGACATCGTGGCCGCGGCCCGATAGACGAGCTGTATCAGCTCCTCGTCGGTGTCGCAGACGGGGGCGACTCTGAGTTTCTCGCCGCCGCCCCTGATGACAAAGACCGTGTCCCACCCGCTGATCTGGATGTTCTCGATCTCGGGGTCGTCCACCAGGGCCTGCAGCCGGCCGAGGCCGAAGAGCTCGTTGATGACTTGATCGTGCAGCCAGGCCAGGGTGTCTGCATCCATGGGGACGCGGTTGTTCTTGGACCATGCGTCCAGGACCTGATAGGTGATCCGGGAGGCGGCCGCCCGCTCTTCGGCCGGCGAGTGCGTGGATACTTTGGAGAGCTGATCGGCCACAGCGCGGCGGAAGGCGACTACCAGCTTTCGGACGTCCGCGAGGTCGAGGTCAGGCATCGCGGCCGGCTGTTCTGGCGGCCGGAAGAAGCCGCTTCATCGCCCGTCCTCCTGCGCGCCCTCTTGACCGTCCTCCTGGCCACGCATGAACGCCTCGATCTCGAGTTCGAAGCTGTCTTTGGAGCCGGACTCGGCTGTGTTGTCGGCGCTGTCGAGGAGGCGCGTCAGCGATTCGGCCGACGGCACCTCCAAGCCAGCCAAGGACGGGGGAATCGTGCTGGAGGTGCTGACCTGCGGCGCTTCGTCGGCCGAGGCGGAAGTGGGGGAGGCCTCGGCCGACGGACGCGCTTGAGGAGTACGCGGAATGGATGGCACCGAGGGAGACTTCGGCACGGCGGCGCCGGCCGATGCCGCGGGTGCCGGGCGGTCCGCGGGCGCGGCTGAAAAACGCCTTGGCGGGACGGAGATGGTGTAGGCGGTGACCGGCGGATTTGCCAGCAGGGCGCCGATCGTCCCCTCTGAGCGCATGGGCGTTCCTTCACGCTTCATGGTGGCGGCCGCATGGGCCAGGGCTTCGAGCAGCTTGGATGAGCGCTGGGTGCGCTCGGAGGCTGAGACTATGGCGTCGCCCGCCACCTTCTCGTCGCGCGGAAGAGTGCCGAGCACGGGCAGCTCCACCAGCTCGGAGATCTCTTTTGGGCTGTAGCGGCCGCCCCCGACCACCAACAAGCGGACATCGGCCGCATAGTGCGCGTAGACCTTGCGTCGCTCGGCGAGATGGCGGCCATTAGATAGATCGGCCGTCACCACGAGAACCACCATCGAAGCCCGCGCCAAGAGGGCGGCCTGATTCTTGGCGGCAGGTGCCAGCGCGCCGATGTCGGCTATCACGTCTCCGTCGAAGTGGGAGAGCGCCTCGGCTACCGCGGTCGAGACGTGCTCCTGGGTTTCCAGGCGGTCGATGTCGGTAATGCCGGCCAAGGTGGGCAGGATCGTGTTCTCGAACCCCCGCGTCGCCATGGTTCGCTTGTGGTCGTACAGGTCGTAGACGTAGTTGAGGACCGATTCAGGCTTGGCACCGCGCACGACCTCGATCGACCAGTCCTTCAGGGACTGCCGATTGATGCCGTACCAGGCGGCCAGATCGCCGCCGTGGGGCGTCAGCTCGGCCAGGAACCTGCGCTCGTCAGGCCAGTTCATGGTCATGCCCACCGCGGCGGTGGTCACTCCCGGGGCCCCGCGCAGCGAGGAGAGGACGTAGATGGCCATTTCAGCCTGCCGTGGTCTGGGCTGAGGAGCTGGAGGCGTTGCTGGCTGCGGCGTTCGTCGAGCCCGCTACCTTCGTGTTGTAGGCCGGGATCGCCGCTCCCGGATGAGAGAGGATCAGGCTGGCCGCGGGGGCGCCGGCGATGGCCGCCACAACCCCTTCCTCGGCGGCGGGCACCTGGACCGAGACGATGATGGCCGAGGACGAACCGGAGTTCGTGACCGGCAGACCGACATCGATCACCTTTACGCCTGCCGCCACCACCTGCCCCGGAGATATGCCGTCCAGAGAGGTGGCGCCGCCGCCAGTCGGTGCGTAGACGATGTCCACGTAGTCGCCGGGGTTCAGCCCGGCGGCTGGATAGCTTCCCGAGGAGAGTCCGACGCCGATCACGCGCTCGTTGGGGTTGGCGGCGGTATGGGCAAGGTCGCCTTTGCCCAGTAGCGAGCCAGCGGGAATGTACGCCCCGGCAATCCTGCCGACTACCTGGCTTTCGTAGCCGACCCCAACTCCCGTGAAGTTGCTTCCAGCCACGTTGGCCACGCCAAGGTCGGCTGAGGTAATCACCTGGCCCCGCGCGATATTTTGGTTGGCTACCAGGACCTGGGAGTAGGAGTGCGCGGCGGATACTTCGTAGGAAGCCACGCCAGCCCCGACCACCACAAGGAGAGCTCCGGCCACCACAAGGCGAGGTTGGCGCTTCGAGCGCAAGGCCGCGGTTCGCCTGCGAGGAGTTGGAGTGAGATCGGAGGCCGTCTGCGCCTGCGGCTCGCGCTGAGCCTTGCTCTTGCTGGTCGAGAGTGCGGAAATCGTAGGTCCTCCTGCTCCGCGCGGCAGCCAATGTTCTGCCGGTCTTTGCGCACCTACTATCGGCGCAAGCGTTGGAGGATTTAAGTACCGCGTCCGCAAAATCGGGGCGCTATTGATAGTGGCATTTGCGTCGCGGTGACTTCCGGTCGCCGCGGCGGGGCCGTGCTAGGCCTAGCTGTCCTGTTCGGGCCCGCCGGGTACCGCGCTGGCACCCATGAAGGCGCGCACGATGTTCGCGACACCAAACAGAGCACCGGCCGCGATCATCAAGCCCGCGACGCTTCCCTTTTGGGAGTCGTCGTCCGGGGGTCGTCTTCCGAACCCAGGGGCGCGACGTCTTCGGCCACGGGCCGGCTAACGGCGCGTCATGCGGCGAACCAGATTTCTGGCAGAGATCGTCGCGAACTGCGTGTTGGGGTTCGAGCCCAGAATGCGCCGAAAGTAGAGATCCCTACTCGACACGCCTGTAACGTCGAACACGGAGGCTGCGCCGACAGCGTTCGAAATCGCGCGAATGTGCTTACGCTGCAGAGCGCCCATCTCCTGCCTCACCTCCAGTCCAAAAGGCTATATCGTCTTTTCTCGCCTGGTGATAAATATCCAGTTCCACGGGTGCCGGCCGCGCATGGCC
>JAKAEN010000038.1 GCA_021818355.1 Actinomycetes bacterium
CGATGATCCCGCAGTGGCAGGACGAGCTCGAGGCGCGCTTCGGGCTCACCTTCGAGGTCTTGGACCGTGACTACGTCGCTCGGGTGCGCCAGGAGCGGGGGTACGGCGTCAACCCCTGGGACACCCACTCTCGATTTCTCGTGTCCCAACGGCTGCTCATCGATGAGACGTATACAACGCCGCTACGCAACTGGCTCGGCGAACTCAAGCCGGGATCACTGCTCATCCTGGACGAGGCGCACCATGCCGCCCCCGCAAGTGGCGCCAAGTACGCCATCGACTCGAAGATCACTCGTGCGGTCAGGGACCTGGCCCAGCGTTTCGAGCACCGTCTGTTCCTATCGGCAACGCCCCACAACGGGCACTCGAACAGTTTCTCGGCGCTCCTGGAGATTCTCGACCCGCAACGCTTCTGTCGAGGCGTACCTGTCCGAGGTCGCAAGCTCCTCGAGGACGTGATGGTTCGCAGGCTTAAGGAGGATGTGCGAGAAGTCGCAGGCGGTTTCCCCAAGCGGACGGTCGTCCAGGTCGATATCGACGGCCTCCCCGAAACGGCCCCGGAGCTCGTGCTGTCGGAGCTCCTCGACGAGTACCGACAGACGATGGAGTCCCGGCTGAGCGGTGCGAGCCGCCGCCAGCAGACGTCAGCCGGCCTTCTTGTTTCCGGTCTGCAGCAACGCCTCCTCTCGTCGGTTGAAGCGTTCGCCCGCACGTTGCGAGTCCACAAACGCACCGTGGAGAAGCACGCAGCAGAAGGGGGTAAACCGGCACCCGTACCGGTTAGCCCCGCGAGGGACCTGGAGCTCGTGGCGGCGCCGGTGGGAGCCGATGACGACGGCGCGACACTCACCGAAGAAGAGCTGCAGCAGGAGGAAGAGTCCCAGATCGAAGCCGCGGCGGAGGCGACGGCGGTTCCGCTCACCGACGCGGCGGTGCGCGCCCTGTTCGCGAAGGAGCAAGAGCTTCTCGAGCGAATGACGCAGGTTGTTGAGCAGGCTCGCTGGTCGCCCGACGCCCGCATCAAGAAGCTCGTGGACTGGGTCCGGAAGAACATGTGCCCAGGCCTTCCTGGCCTGGGTGAGTCCATTCGGGGAGGCCCACCGCCCCAATGGAACGACACTCGGGTCATCATCTTCACCGAGTGGGAGGACACCCGCCGATACCTTGCCCAGCAGCTGTCGGCAGCCATCAATGGAACCGATCGCGCCGAGGAGCGGATCGAGGTCTACACGGGCTCAACACCGCGCGACCGGCGCGAGGAGATCAAGCGAGCCTTCAACGCCGACCCGGCCAGGCACCCGGTCCGACTCCTGATCGCCACGGACGCCGCCCGCGAGGGCCTCAACCTCCAGACGCACTGTTGGAACCTCTTCCACTTCGACGTGCCCTGGAACCCGGCCAGGATGGAGCAGCGCAACGGCCGGATCGACCGCAAGCTTCAGCCGAAAGACGAGGTGTTCTGCCACTACTTCGTCTACAAGCAGCGGGTCGAGGATCGGGTCCTGCAGGTCCTGGTGCGCAAGACCGAGACGATTAAGAAGGAGCTCGGCAGCCTCTCCCAGGTCATCGAGGGCCAGCTCGCCGCGACGCTCCAATACGGTATCAGGCACGATCGAGCAGCCGCGATGGAACGCGACATCAGCGAGGCCGACCTCGAGCGCGACAAGCGCCGGACCGTCGAGGAAGAACTCGAGGAGTCGCGCGAACGGCAGAACGAGCTGCGCGAGGAAATCGAGCGGCTCCGGACGCGGCTCGAGGAATCCCGGAAACACATTGGCCTTGAGGAGAGCCACTTCCGCGAGGCCATCACGGCCTCGCTCGAGCTCGCGGGGGCGGCCGGGATCGCTTCTCTTCCAGGCAACGGGAACGGCGATTCAACCCTGCAGCGCTGGTCGTTCCCTGCGTTGGACCAGCGGCAGGGCGCCGACCCGACCTGGGTGGACACGATGGACACCCTTCGCACTCCCCGTGGCCGGGATCAGAAGCTCTGGGAGTGGCGACGCGACTGTCAACCTCGCCCCGTGGTCTTCGAGGACCCGGGGACGATCGACGACACGGTCGTCCACCTTCACCTCGAGCATCGCGTCGTTCAGCGGTTGCTCGGGCGCTTCACGGCCCAGGGGTTTGTCCACCACGATCTGTCGCGCGCGTGCCTCGCGCAGACGACCGACGCGATCCCGCGCGTCATCCTCATGGGTCGGCTCGCCCTGTACGGCCCTGGCGCCGCCAGGCTGCACGAGGAGTTGATCGCGGTCGCCGCTCGTTGGGTCGAGCCGAGTTTGCGGAAGGGCCCACTCACGCCCTACTCCCGTGAGGCCGAGGAGAAGACACTCGACCTCCTCGAGCAAGCAATGCTCTCAAGTTCCCGGCACGCCGTGCCAAAGGTGCCTCGGGACCACCTAGAGGCCGCGGTGGCTCAAGATATCGCCGAGCTCCTGCCCCGCATGGAGGAGAAAGGGAGGGGTCTGGCGAAGGATGCCGAGGCCAAGCTCCACGAGCGAGGCACCCGCGAGGCCCTGGCGATGCACGAGATCCTGGCGGCGCAACAGCGCAGGGTGCAGGCCACGATCGACAAGAACTGGGAGGCGCCGCTCCAAGGCCTCGAAGCTGATGAGATCCGCCAATACGAGGCCAACCGGCGGCACTGGACACGCCGCATCGAGGCTATCGACCGCGAGCTGCAGAGCGAGCCGGCTCGCATCCGGGACACCTATCAGATCAAAGCGACCCGCATCGATCCGGTGGGCCTCGTCTACCTCTGGCCCGTGACTGGGTAACCCGATGCCAACCGACTTCGAACTGCGCGCGCACAAGGAATGGCTCGGGTATCTCCAGCCGGTCGGGCTGGTTGTGTCGCCGCCGGCGCTCGGCGAGGCCCAGGCTCAGGTCAACCGAAACATCGCCCCTGATCACCGCCGGTTCCTCGACCATATTGAAACGGTCCGGCTCGGCGAGGATGGCGAAACCGTTATGGCCGTGAACGACCTGCCCGGTTTCACGCAAGCCGTTCTGGGTTGGGAAGCCGCCGATCTCGTTGGGTCGCCAGGTGCGGCGCCGCTCCCCGAGGGCCTCGAGGTCGCCCTCACCGACTACGGCGAGACGCTGCGCCCGACGTATGCGGTGAGGGAGCCCCAGCCCAGAACGGACGCGCCGACCCCATGGCTCATGCTGGTGCAGGTATTCCCGGCAGGGACGCCCTTCGATGATCCGCTGCCGGTCGAGGATCATGGCTGGAGCGCCACCCCGCAGGTCCGGTTCGAGCGGTTGCTCCGCGAGACGCAGGTACCGATCGGCCTCCTGGTCAACGGGACGCACCTGCGGCTTGTCTATGCCCCGAGGGGCGAGACATCGGGGTTCCTGACGTTCCCGGTGCAGGCCATGGCCGAGGTGGCCGGGCGACCGATCTTCGCCGCCTTTCACCTGCTGCTCTCCGCGGAGCGGCTGTTCGCCCTGCCCGAGCCGCAGCGTCTCCCGGCGATCCTGGCCTCCAGCCGCAAGTACCAGGCCCTGGTCTCGACCAGGCTCTCGGAGCAGGTCCTTGCCGCCCTCTACGAGCTCCTGCGCGGCTTCCAGGCCGCCGACGAGCGCTGGAACGGCGAACTCCTCCGGGAGGTGCTGCGGGAGGACCCCGACCACGTCTACGCCGGCCTCCTAACGGTGCTTCTGCGGCTTGTCTTTGTCCTCTACGCCGAGGACCGCGGCATGCTCTCCCCGCACCCGGTCTACCAGAACCACTACGCCGTCACTGGTCTGTTCGAGCGACTGCGGGCCGATGCGGGCCGGTTCCCGGACACCATGGACCTGCGCTACGGCGCATGGTCGCAGTTGCTCTCGCTCTTCCGGCTGATCTTCGACGGCGCCGGCCATGGCGGCCTTCACCTGCCGCCGCGGCAAGGCCACCTCTTCAACCCCGACCGATACAACTTTCTCGAGGGGCGCCCTTGGCGGACGGGGAGGGTGATAGGTGATCGCGATACGCCACCGCTGGTGTCGGACGGGGTCGTGTACCGCGTCCTCGAGAACCTGATCGTCCTCGACGGCGAGCGCCTCTCGTACAGGACGCTCGACGTCGAGCAGATCGGGTCCGTGTACCAGGCGATGATGGGGTTCCACCTCGAGACGGCCCGCGGCCGCTCCATCGCGATCAAGGCCAAGAAAGCCCATGGCGCCCCGACCACGATCAACCTCGAGGCCCTGCTCGAACAGCCCCGAGACAAGCGAGCGCGGTGGATCAAAGAGCAGACCGACCAAGACGTGTCCGGCCAAGCGCTCAAGGCGCTCAAGCAGGCGACCAGGCCCGAGGACGTAGCTGCGGCCCTCGACCGGAAGGTTGCCAAGGCCGCCACGCCGACGATCGTGCCGCCAGGCGCCATGGTGCTCCAGCCCAGCGACGAGCGGCGCCGCTCGGGCTCGCACTACACCCCGCGATCCCTCACCGAGCCGATCGTCCGCACGACACTCAAGCCTATCCTCGAGCGGATCGGACCGAAACCGACGCCGGACGAGATCCTCGACCTCAAGGTGTGCGACCTCGCTGTCGGATCAGGGGCGTTCCTCGTGGAGGTGTGCCGCCAGTTGGGCGACACGCTCGTAACCTCGTGGCATGCGCACGACTGCGTCCCGGCGATCCCGCCTGACGAGGACGAGGTGCTCCATGCCCGCCGCCTTGTCGCCCAGCGCTGCATCTACGGCGTGGACCGCAACCCTCTCGCGGTGGGCCTCGCGAAGCTCTCCCTGTGGCTCGCGACACTGGCCCGCGACCACGCCTTCACCTTCCTCGACCACGCCCTGCGCCACGGCGACTCCCTTGTGGGCCTCACCCGCAGCCAGATCGCGGCGTTCCACTG
Source organism: Actinomycetes bacterium (assembly GCA_021818355.1). Lineage (GTDB taxonomy): Bacteria > Actinomycetota > Acidimicrobiia > Acidimicrobiales > Acidimicrobiaceae > Acidithrix. Next base: position 4,848 of record JAKAEN010000038.1, read on the forward strand.
GGAGCCGACGGCCGAGCGCGGGCTCTGGCCGGACATCGAGAAGCGGGTTCATGAGGCCGGTGAGCTGCGCGCCGCAATTCGCGCCGCCGGCGAAGATATTCACGACCACGACCTCCGGACCCTGATGCTTGCTGCCGACGAAGCACTGGCCGATGCACGCCTCATCGGCGACTTGGCCGTCTCTGCATTCTTCAAGGGCGACTCGGCCCGCGCGCGCGAACGCGCACGGCACGAGCTTCAGGGCAAGGTCGAGCGCTGGCTGCAGACGGGCGAAGGGCACGACGAGTTGCATGGCCTTGCCGAGGAGCTCCGGGAGGGCGCACACCCTGTTGAGTCTTTCCATTGGGAGATTGAGTTTCCGGAGGTATTCGAGCGGACGGACCCGGGCTTTGATGCGCTGGTGGGGAACCCGCCGTTCTTAGGAGGGACCCTCGTAGGTGCACAGCTTGGCCTCCCCTATCACGACTACCTTGTGGCCAACTTTCCCCCGGCAACTGGCCTGGCCGACATCGTGGCCTTCTTTCTCCGCCGCGCCTACGACCTTGTTCGGCGCGGAGCAACCCTCGGAATCATCGCCACCAATACGGTTGCGCAGGGTGACACCAGGAGCACTGGACTCGAACAAGTACTTCAGAACGGAGGGTCGCTCTATCACGCCCAGCGTCGGTACCAATGGCCTGGGAATGCGGCGGTAGTTGTGAGCCTGTTGCACATCGTCAAGACCGAACGAGCCGTCCACCCTTTGCTGGACGCCGTTCACGTTGATCGGATTTCTGCATATCTTCTCGCTGGGGCTGTAGATTCAACCCCCGTAACCCTGTCAGAGAACAAGGGTGTTTGTTTCCGCGGAACCAAGGTCTGGGGTTCGGGCTTTGTCTTCGAGGACCCGCCATCGAATGGCTCGTCATCGCTCGCTGAACTGCAGCGCCTCTTACTGTTGGAACCACGGAACCGAGAGGTGCTTTTCGCTTACCTGGGAGGTGAAGACTTCAACTCCAGTCCGACACAACGTCCGAGTCGGTTTGTCATCGACTTTGGGAACATGTCGGAGGAGCAGGCAAGACACTGGCCGGCCCTCTTTTCGATAGTGGAAGAGAGAGTGCGTCCGGTTCGGTTGCGGAATAAGCAAAGGAACTACCGCGAGAATTGGTGGCTGCACGCAAACAGGGTGGATGACTCTGGTCCGTACCTGGAGCAGCATGGCCGGGTGCTTGCACTTACGTGTGTCTCTCAACACGTTGCACTGGCTTTTGTTGGCCGCGGAACGATCATCCAAGATCGAATGATCCTCTTCCTGCTGCACCAGGATGCTGACTTTGCCGTGGTTCAGTCTCGTGTCCATGAGGCCTGGGTCCGAATGGTTGGTACGACCCTAGGAGACGCTTTGAGCTACACGACGACTTGTTTTGACACCTTTCCGCGCCCGCACGAGGTCGATCGTGCCGAGCTGCAAGGCACTGGCGCGCGCTATTACTCCTTCCGAGCAAGGATCATGGAGACGAACAACGAAGGTCTCACCAGCACGTACAATCGATTTCACGACCCGGAGGAGGCTCCGGCTGAGATCATTCGACTTCGTGAGCTGCACGCGGCGATGGACCGGGCGGTGCTCGACGCGTACGGATGGACCGATATTCCAACCGAGTGTCACTTCCTTCTCGACTACGAGGACGAGGGGGACGGGCAGGACGAGGGGCGTGCCAGCCGCCGAAGCAAGCCCTGGCGCTACCGTTGGCCCGACCAGGTGCGCGACGAGGTGCTGGCCCGCCTGCTCAAGTTGAATCGCCAGCGTGCCGAAGAAGAGCGACTCTCCGGTGCCCTCAGTGGGGCGTCGGCACAGCGTCGCGCGCGGCGCAGCCGCCGGCACACCGGCACCGGGACGCTAGACATGTTCGGCACTGACGATGAAGGCGGTTGAGGATAACTTACGGAGGGGATCGGATCATGAACGCGGGCACGTTGTCGCTGAAGAGGATCTTCGGCCAGGACCGGAGGCACGTTGTGCCGCTGTTCCAGCGCCCGTACGTGTGGAAGAAAATGGAATTCGGACATGTCTGACCCCACGCTCACGCCAGTTCAGGTCCGGGCGCAGCTGGTCGCGGTGCTGTCTCTGGACCTAGTCGGTCCAGGGCCAGGGAGTGAGCTCGAACGGGAGCTTCTGCCGCAGGCGCCGTCCCGGTGGTACCTGACAGGCTTCCTTGTGCCGGCGGGCGCCGGTGAAACGCAGGCGCTCGACGACAGTACCGAAGCCGACGGCGACCAGGAGCTCGAAAAGGGCACGGGCGCCCAGGATGACACTCCGTCCGAGCCTCCCTCGGCCACAAAGGCACGGTTCCCCTCATCGTTTGGGCTCAGCTTCCTCGTCCCGGGCGGTGTCGAGACCCTCGATGTGACAGCTCACTGGGGGGATTACAAACCGGAGGAGAAGAACTGGCGACGGGAACCAGGGACTGCAACGTTCCGAGTGACCCTTCCCGCGGACGCCGGGGCTCTTCTGGAAACAAAGGTGCCTGAGAGTCGCGGCTTGGTCATCGCCGCCGCGGCACGGCCCGTCATCACATCTGGGGGTACAGGGGCGGGCCAGATTCCTACCGGCACGCGGGCTGCCTCGCTGTTCCTCGTCAACCGGCGGACGCCAGCCCCCGACGACGACCGCGATCGGGCCTTTGCCTTTCAGGCGCAGCTCGAGGTGCACTGCGCGCGGGGCTTCGTCCCGAGGCCGGACCCCCGAGGATTGGGCTCCGACGATGTCGATGATCGGGTTGCCGATCTGCAATACAGGAGCGAGTGCGAGTTCGCGGTGGGTCATGGTATCGCGGCGGAAGCGGAGAAGGACCGGGGAGGTGAGTGCCACCTCGTCAGGACCTGCTGGATTCCCAGCGCCGAGGTGGAACACGTTGCGCCTGCGCCGATCGGCGGGGTGGAACTCCGGATGGAAGAGCTGGCGGCCCTGGCTGACGGCGCCGCCGCGCATCAAGCGCTCGACCCCTTGGTAGCGCGGTACCGGGACTGGATCGCAGCGCAGCGTGCCGCCCTCGCGGGACTCTCGGAACACCGACTCGAGGTCGCCGGTGACCTGCTGGACCGAGCCTCAGTAGCTGCCGACAGGATCGCGGCTGGGATTGATTTGCTTGGCCGGGGGGATGTCCTCGCCGCGTTTCGCCTTGCCAACCGGGCGATGGGCGCGGCCGCTCGGCGCCGTTTCGGTCCGCTCGCCGGTAAAGAGGCGGCGGCCGTGGAGCCGCCTCGCTGGAGGCCGTTCCAGCTCGCCTTCGTCCTGATGAACCTCCGGTCGGTGGTCGATCCGTCCCACCACGACCGCGAGGTGGTGGACCTTCTGTTCTTCCCGACCGGCGGCGGCAAGACCGAGGCGTACCTCGGCCTGGCGGCCTTCACGCTCGCTCTGCGTCGCTTGCGCAACCCCGGTCTGCAATCGGCAGGGGTGACCGTGTTGATGCGGTACACCCTGCGCCTTCTGACCCTCGACCAACTGACACGCGCCGCGACGCTCATCTGCGCGCTCGAGTTGGAGCGACAGAAAGACCCAGCAACGCTGGGCCCGTGGCCGTTCGAGATCGGCCTGTGGGTGGGGCGTAGCGCTACGCCGAACCGGATGGGGACCTCTGGAGACCGGGACCCGAACACGGCGCGCGCGCGGACGATCCGCTTCAAGAACGACGACCGGAAGCCGTCGCCGATCCCCCTCGAAACGTGCCCGTGGTGCGGTCAGCGATTCACCCGCCACTCGTTCCAACTCGTTCCGAACGACGACAGCCCCCGGGACCTTCGCATCAACTGCGTCAACCGGCGTTGCGACTTCAGCCGCGGCAACCAGTTGCCGATCCTGGCGGTGGACGAGCCCATCTACCGGCGCTTGCCAGGCTTCCTGATCGCGACGGTGGACAAGTTTGCGGCGATGCCGTGGCTGGGGCCGGTGGGCGCCTTCTTCGGCCGCGTCGATCGGGCCGACCCGAAGTTAGGCTTCTTCGGTCCCTGCGACACCCAGCAGGGCCAGCCTTTGCCGGCCCAGCTCCTTCCCCCGGACCTCGTCATCCAAGATGAGCTGCACCTCATCTCGGGGCCGATGGGGACGATGGTTGGGGTGTACGAGGCGGCGCTCGATGCGTTATGTAGCCGGGATGTCGATGGCACGACGATTCGCCCAAAGATCGTGGCCTCTACGGCGACGGTTCGGCGGGCGGAATCACAAGTTCGTGCTCTGTTCGACCGCCCAGAGGTCGATGTGTTCCCGCCGCCCGGCCCTGACCGCCGGGATTCGTTCTTTGCGAACGCGCTCTCGCCAGATGAGGCCCCGGCTCGGCTCTACCTTGGGATTGCGGCGCAGGGACGCAGCCTAAAGGTTGTGATGCTGCGAACGTACCTGGCCCTCATGGCCGGCGCGCAGAAGGCGTTCCTGGCAGACGGCGGCCGGAGGAAGGCGAACAATGCGGCGGACGCCTACATGACCCTTGTCGGGTACTTCAACAGCCTGCGCGAGCTTGGTGGCAGCCGACGCATCGTCGAGGACGAGGTCAGGACCCGGCTTCAGGGATATGGCGACCGCAAGCGTGTGGGTCAGCCAGAAGGCTTGTTCGCGAGCAGGAAGTCCGCATACGAGCCTGTCGAGCTTACGTCCCGTGTGTCCACGGCGAAGGTTGCGGACGCAAAGAGACGCCTGAACCGCTCGTTTGCTGAAGACGACTGCGTTGACGTGGCCATCGCAACCAACATGATCTCGGTCGGTCTCGACATCGTGCGCCTGGGCCTGATGGTTGTCTTGGGTCAGCCGAAGACGACCGCCGAGTACATCCAGGCCACGAGCCGCGTCGGCCGCGATCCGCAGCGACCCGGTCTGATTGTCACGCTGCTCAACATCCACCGACCCCGCGACCGGTCCCACTACGAGCGTTTCGAGGCGTACCACCGCACCTTCTACCGCGGGGTCGAGGTCACCTCCGTGACGCCCTACTCGCCGCGCGCGCTCGATCGTGGGCTGGCCGGCGCGGTGGTTGCGATTGCAAGGCATTGTCTCGAGGTGATGACTCCACCTGTAGGGGCCTCGCGAATCGAGGACCAGCGAACCCAACTGGAAGGGGTGACCACGGCGATCGCGGCCCGCGCCGCGCAGCACGCCCGGTTATCCAAACGTGAGGCCGAGACCCTCAAGGAGCGCGTCCGCCTACGTGTGGTTGACCTGCTCGACTCATGGGCGCAGATCGCCCATGGCTATGCCGAGCAAGGCGTGACGCTTCAGTATCAGCCGTATGAGGTCGGCGCCGCGAAGCCTCTTCTCCACGATCCTCTCGATCCGGAACTCCTCATCCTTCCTGAAAGAAATCGGAAGTTCAAGGCGCCGCGCTCGATGCGCGACGTCGAGCCCAGCGTGAACCTCTGGATGCGGGAACTTTCTGGTGGTCGGGACGGGATCGAAGCCGCGCCGATGCCCGAGGAGGAGCAATGAGCCCACGACCCCATGGCCAAATGCGGCAGAGCCAGGTCGTGACGACGTTCGGCCCCGGCTCGATGCTCGACCTGCCCGGCTACTCGGTTCTCGTCGGCGGCCTGGACCTGTGGAGCCGGGAAGGGCGCTTCGAGGTCATCGAACCCCGCCTAGTGGAGAAGCTGCAGATTGCGCTCGGCCTGCCGAACCTGCGCTTGTATGCCCCCCCGCCGGAACCCGACCGGCCGGACGCCCCGACCACTGGGATTCCGGTTTGGCAGTTCCCCGAGTGGTTCATTACGCAAGACGTAGAAGACGTTCGTGATTCGGCCGGGATGCGCTCACGCCGCTTGGTGCCTCGTGCGGCCTTGACCCGTGGGAAGTTCATCGACGCGGATCGATGCGTACGGGCCGTTGTTCCGGTCAGGTTCGTGCGCGCCTGCCCCCGCGGCCATATCGGAGACATCGACTGGCGCGCCTTTGTCCACGGGGGCAAAAGCCAGTGCACGAGGCAGCTCTCGATGCAGGAGCGGGGCACAAGCGGCGACCTGGCGGACGTGACAATCGCCTGCGAGTGTGGTGCGAACCGCGCGATGACTGACGCGGCCCGATCGGGCGCCGATACCCTGGGCAACTGCGACGGCTCGCGGCCATGGCTGGGGCTCTACTCCAAGGAGCCCTGCGGAGCGCCGAGCCGTTTGCTCCTGCGATCGGCGAGCAACGCCTATTTCCCGCAGTTGATGAGTGTGATCTCGCTGCCCGATCGGAATGGGGAGCTCGTTCGGAGGGTCAGTTCGGTGTGGGAGGATTTTCTCCAGTACATCGGGGACCGCGAAGAACTGGCGAGAGACCGACGGCGCAAGGACAAGGTCCGGGTCGCGCTCGAGGGCTTCACGGACGAAGCCGTGTGGGAGGAAATCGAAGCGAGGCGACAGGGGCGACCACGGACGACGGATCGTCCTGTAAAGGTGGTCGAGTTCGAGGCACTCACCGCAGCCATGGAGGAAGTCGGGGAGGACGTCCCGGATGGCGATTTCCATGCGCACTCGTTGCCGGGTGGGGCGTGGGCCGCCCCTTGGACACAGGGCATCGATCGGGTCGTGCTCGTGCACCGCCTCCGCGAAGTGGTCGCTCAGGTCAGCTTCACCCGGTTCGAGGCGATCTCCGCCGACACGCAGGGGGAGCTGTCACTCGGCGTTCAGCCGGCGATGCTGGCTCGGGAACTGACCTGGTTGCCGGCGATTGAGAACCGTGGCGAAGGGGTCTTCCTGGCGTTCAGCAGGGCTGCAGTATCTGCCTGGCTGGACCGACCGGCTGTGAAGGCCCGGGGGAAGAAGCTGGAGGACGCTTTCGATGCCTGGCACAACGAGCATCACACCAGCCGGCGGGTATTTCCAGGACTGCCGTACATCATGCTGCACTCGCTCTCACACCTCTTGCTGACCTCTCTGGCGCTCGAGTGTGGCTACCCGGCCAGTTCCCTGCGCGAGCGCGTCTACGCAGGGGATGCGGGCTACGGGGTTCTGATCTTCACGGCGTCACCCGATTCCGAGGGGACACTGGGCGGCCTCGTTGAGGCAGGGAAGGGGATCTCTCGGCACCTGCGGGCGGCCCTCCAGCTTGGACAGCTCTGCTCCCACGACCCGGTGTGCGCCCAGCACGACCCGGCGGACAAGAACGAGTGGCGGTTCCTTCAGGGGGCCGCGTGTCACGGCTGCCTCCTGATTGCCGAGACTTGCTGCGAACAACACAACGACTTCCTCGACCGGGCCCTGGTAGTACCAACGGTGGCGAGCCAGGGCGCCGAGTTCTTCTCGGTGGAGGCGCTGGCGTGATCGAATGGATGCAATCGCTTTCGGGAGATGAGCTCAAAGCCCTTGCTGTCGCGCTTCGCTCGGGCCGCCTTCCCGTTCCTCCAACCGGTCTCGCCGTCTCTCGGTTGTGCCCCGGCTGCGACCACGCGGCGGTCGCTCAAGGGATCGCTCGGCTGGTCTCAGACGGCATGTCGTCGGCGCACCTCCTGGTGCTCCTTGACGCGGTGGCCGAGCAGCGTGCCATCGGGGGCGGTCCTGGGGGGGAGAGTGCCGAGCTGGTCTGGACGGGTCCGGAGGCTTCTGGGACGGCCAGCCGCGATACCGCGGTGGTCGTCCGCGAGCTGTTCATGTCGGCAATGGCGGAGGTTGTGGTCGCCGGCTACGCCGTGTACCAGGGCCGATCGGTGTTCGCAGCGCTGGCGGAGCGGATGGCCGCAAACCCTAATCTGAAGGTCAGGATGTTCCTCGACATCTCGCGGCACCCCACCGACACAAGCCTCGACAGTGAGTTGGTGCTGCGCTTTGCCCATCGTTTCCGGACTGACCAGTGGCCAGGGGGCCGGCTCCCGGAGATCTTTTACGACCCGCGCAGCCTCCGTGCTGGGACCGGCAAGCGAGCCAGCCTTCACGCCAAGTGTGTCGTGATCGACCGGGCGGTCGCGTTCGTTTCCTCGGCGAACTTCACCGAGGCAGCTCAGGAGCGCAATATCGAGGTCGGCGCCTTGATCCGTTCGCCGCGGTTTGCAGAGCAGCTTGCGGGCCACTTTGAGTATCTCGCGGAGGAGGGCGCTCTGAAACACGTGCTGTTCGGCTAAGAAGGGGCCTGCCACCATTGACCCCTGCAACACCGTGTGCCGGTCCTCGGCCCTGTGGCCCTCCAGCCCAGCAGACCCCTCGCCTAAATCTCGCTTCACCAGGACCGGTTTCCGATGGGCAGATCGGGTGAACCCACTGAGGCCGCGAAGACCCCAGCTTGACAGCTTCTTCGGTGGCCCTAAACTCAAGCCCAGTGAAACGGCAAATCCCACCGCCTCGTTTTAAGCCGGGCACCGTGACGAGCGGCGACCAGGCCATGCACGACCTGAACCGGTCAGATGCAAGTGCCCGCGCGAGACAGAGAGGCGCGGCCCGATGGTGTGAGGCAACACCGCAAATGTCGGGGGATCCCAAACACATCGTGAACATGCAGTTGGCAAGAGAACGGGCCTCGTCGCCTCTAAGTGCTCAGCCACGCCCGTTCCTCCGCTGGGTCGGCTCAAAGCGCTGGCTTTTGAAGCAGATGGTCGATTCCCTGCCCAGCCAGTTCGCGACCTACCATGAGCCATTCCTTGGCTCTGGGGCGCTATTTTTCTTGCTGTCCCCAACGCGGGCGTCACTGAGCGACAGGTGCAGCGAGTTGATCGAGGTCTACAAAGCGACCAAAGACGATGTCTCGGCCATTATCGGCTACCTCCGACCGTTGCAGCCCGATCGGGAGGTGTTCTACGCAATGCGCAACCGGCGCAGTCGTGGGCGGCTGAAACGGGCTGCCGAATTTATGTATCTCAACAAGACCTGTTGGAATGGCTTGTATCGAGTCAACTCGGAAGGCCGGTTCAATGTTCCGTACGGTATGCCAAAGACGCCATTCATAGCTGACTTTGCAAATCTCCGGGCGTGCGCCCGCACCCTTCAGGCGGGAGACGTGAGGCTTCGGGCCTGTGATTTCGAGACGGCATTGGAGAGCGTCGAATCCGGCGACTTAGTCTATCTAGATCCCCCCTACGTTAACGGACACAACAACAATGGCTTCGTTGACTACAACGAGATTCTCTTCTCTTGGGAAGATCAGAAGCGCCTCGCAAAGAGGGCGCAGCAGCTGGCGGACGATGGCGCCTATGTGATCGTAACAAACGCTCATCACAACGAGGTCTTGGAACTCTACCGAGGGTTCGCTTGCCACACCCTCGGACGGGTGTCAACACTAGCCTCCAATCCCGGTCGTCGCGTGAGGGTAAGGGAAGCCCTGCTCTGTTCTCCAAACTGCGTCGGGTGAGCGCAGCTATCATGCACAATAGTCGCTGGAGGCGAAGATGACGAAGCGGTCTGAATCACTTGCAGCCGAGCCGGTAGGTATCAAGACGCTTCGCACTGACCAACTTCAGCCGAATCCGTTCAATCCGAGGATGCTGTTCGACAAGGCGCCAATGAAGACCCTGCAGGAGTCGATCGAACGGGTTGGTATCCTGGTGCCACTTACGGTCTATCAGCGCGGATCTGACGGCAAGTTCATAATTCTGGATGGGCAGAGGCGGTGGATCTGCGCGCAAGAGCTAGGCGTGACCATAGTGCCGGTGAACCAGGTTGCAGAGCCAAGCACTGTCCAGAACATTGTTACAATGTTTCAAATTCACAAGCTCCGGGAAGACTGGGAGCTTATGCCGACCGCACTCAAGTTGGATGTCTTGATGCAGGAGCTGAAAGAGACGTCGGAACGGAAGCTGGCAGAGTTGACCGGCCTCGACATCGCTGTAGTAACTCGGTGCAAGAAGCTTCTCTCGTACCCCAAGGAGTATCAAGAACTCATGCTGGACCCGGATCCAGACAAGCGCGTGAAGGCCGATTTCTTCATTGAGCTCTACCCGGTGCTTCACGACCGGGCTGTCACAAAGTTGCCTGGGTACTCACGCGCCAGCCTTACCAAGAAGATGCTGGGCAAGTACCAGGATCCGGCAGGGGGCATCAGAGCCGTAACCGATTTTCGAAAGGTGAAGCAGCACATCGCAAACGCTAACAGGGCCGGGAAGCTGCCCACACTTTTGAAGAAGCTAGGGGAATTCATCGAGGAGGTCGAGCTAGCCCCAGATCACCTCATCATCCCCGCAGCGAGCGTCGCAGCCCAGGCCCGGTCGCTGTACGGCAAGGTGCAACAGATTGATGAGACCCTTGCGAGTTTGGACGTTGAAGAATATCTCGGCGAGGAAGAACTATGGGGTGGCCTCGAGTCGCTTCTTCGGACAATCCGCAGGTGTCTTGCCGCTGCGGGCCGCAGGGTGAAGGAGT
>JAKAEN010000292.1 GCA_021818355.1 Actinomycetes bacterium
GGCCAGGATGGGATCGTCGCTCAAATAGGCCATCACGCAGAAGCCGGCGTCGGCCAGCTCCTCGGTGGCACGAAGCGTCTCGAGGGGGTCTGGAAGCAGCGAGGTGTCGTCCGCGATCACCTCGACCTTGATCAGGTTGGTGCCGAGCGCCTCGGAGGCCAGGCGGGCGGTGGTCACCGCCTCGCGGGCGCTGTAGCAGCCGGCGGTGTTGGGAAGGACCTCCAGTTTCAGCTCCTGCAGGAGGTCGAAGAGCCCTACGGAGGCGTGGGGGTCGAAGCGTCTGATGGCCACCGTCGTCAGCGAGGTTCCCGAGGCGATCAGGGATTCCCTCAGCATCGCCAGCGAGGTCATCGCCCCCGTGCCGGTTATCAACCGCGATGCGAACTCGTGCCCCCCGACCACGAGCGGTGGATACCGATGCTCCATCTCTTCCTCTCCAGGGACGGCCGGCCGGCGCGCATTGCCGCTCATCCGCCGGCGGCGATCGAGACCACCTCGACCGCGCAACCTTCGCTTACCAGCGTAAAGGCCCATTGTGAACGGGGTACGATCTCCCCGTCGAGGGCGATGGCCACTCCCCGGGCCGGCAGGCCGAGCGAATCGGCCAGTTGGCCAAGAGTGGAACCTTCCTCCGCCTGCGCCGGCTTGCCGTTCACGGTCAACGCCACCGCGGCACTCATGGGCGGGCCTCCAGCCTGGAGGGTGCGAAGGTAGCCATTCCCTCCGGGGCCTTTCCGGTCGCCACCGCCTCGGCGATCCAACGCCCGGTGATCGAGGCCAGCAGTATTCCGTGGCGGAAGTGGCCGGCATCCAGATACAGGCCGTCCCGCACCTCCCCGAGGATGGGGAAGTTGTCCGAGGTCCCAGGCCGGAAGCCCACGTTTACCTCCGCCAGGTCGGCCTCGCCGAGGCCGGGCAGGACCTTGAAGGTGTCGCGCAGCAGCTCGTATGTGCTCCGAGCCTTGCGTGTGGCGTCGAAGCCGACCTCCTCGGCCGAGGCGCCCACCACCACTTCTCCGCCCAGGCGCGGCACCACGTAGACCAGTCTTCCGTCCCAAATGGAGCGGATCACGAGTGAGGGCCCGGTGCCGGGGGCCACGCGCAGGCGCAGAACCTGGCCGCGGATCGGCCTGAGCGCCTTTTCCATGTATCCGGGGAGCCCCGCGATCTCACCGCTGCGGACTCCGGCGGCTATCACCACTTTGTCGAAGTGGTGCTCCGCACCCTGCCCGTCGAGGAGGGCCCAACCGCTGCTGCGCCGAGCCACCTCGGCCACGCGCTTTTCGATCAGCGTCGCACCCGCCTTGAACGCTCCGGCCAAGAGGCTCCGATGCGCGACGCGGTTGTCGACCTGGTTGTCGATCTCGGTGTAGAGGGCCGGACCGGAAGAAGGTGCGAGCGCAGGCTCGACTTCGCGCGCCTCGGCGGCGCGCAGCCTTCGCACCGCCAGTCCGAGCCTCTGATAGTAGGCGTGGGTTCGCTCGATCTCGGCGACGTCGTTGGGGCCGGAGGCCACCAGTAGCGATCCGCCCCCGCGATATCCGCTTTCGAGCCCCATGGCGCGCAATGCGTCGTCCAGGCTCGACCATTCGCGGGCGGCCTCGAGCATCATCTCCAGGAGGCTCTCCTCACCGTAGACCGCCTCGGCCACCGGGGCGAGCATGCCCGCGGCCACCTGGGAGGCGCCGGAAAAGGGATCCGGGTCGAAGAGGACTGGGGCCAGGCCGTGCCTGGCGGACATGTAGAAGGCGGCGGCGGCTCCTTCGATCCCGGCACCGACCACCGCAACCTTGGGTAAAGCCGTCATCGCCCCCAGCCTACGCCGCCCCGGCCGTGGCTCATAACCCGCGGGCGGGGGAGCCCAAGGGTGCTTTTGCCTGCATCGTTGGCTCTTTGCGCGTAAGAATGAAGACAGGCTCAGGCCGAACCGGGTACGCCGCCTGGGCCGGGCGGCGAAGGAAAGGGGTCACTGTGAAAAGCACGATGCAGGAGTCCAGGCTCTCGGTCACTTCCATCCTCCGTCATGGGCTCCTCCTCTTCCCGAACTCCAAGGTGATCACCTACGACGGCTCCCAGGCGTCGGAGAAGACCTTCGCCGAGGTGGCCGCGCGGGCCGCGCAGCTGGCAAACGCCTTGGTCGGTCTGGGAGTGCGCCGGGACGACAGGGTCGGGACCTTCTGCTTCAACCACAACCAGCACCTCGAGGCCTACCTGGCCGTGCCGGCCATGGGCTCGGTGCTTCACACCCTTAACGTGCGGCTCTTCTCCGACCAGCTCGAGTTCGTCATCAACGACGCCGAGGACAAGGTGGTCATCGCCGACGCGGTGGTGATGCCCTTGCTCGCCAAGGTCCTGGGCGCGTGCAAGACGGTGGAGACCGTGCTGGTGGTGGGAGACTTCGACTCCTCCGCCCTGGGGGAGACGCACTATCGGGTCCTCTCCTACGAGGAGTTCATCGCCGGCCGGCCCGCCTCCTACGACTGGGTCGAGCCCGAGAGCGAGACCGATGCGGCCGCCATGTGCTACACCAGCGGCACCACCGGCAATCCCAAGGGCGTGGTCTATTCGCACCGCTCCACCTGGCTGCACTCCCAAGCCGTCACCAGCTCGGCCTCACTGGGGCTGACCACCGAGGACCGGGCACTGGTGGTGGTGCCGATGTTCCACGCCAACGCCTGGGGAATCCCCTATGCCGCCTGGATGGTGGGGGCGGACATGGTGATGCCGGGACGCTTCCTCCAGGCGGCTCCCCTGGCCTGGATGTTCACCAACCTGGCCCCGACCATGGCCTCGGGGGTCCCGGTCATCTGGAACGACCTGCTGCACTACGCCGAGGAGAACCCGGTCGACTTCTCCTCCGTCAGGCTCCTCTCGGGCGGCGGCTCCGCGGTTCCGCGCGCCCTCATCGAGGCCTTCCGCGACGAGTTTTCCATAAACCTGGTCCAGGGCTGGGGCATGACCGAGACCTCCCCGGTCTGCACGCTCGGGATTCCTCCTGTGGGAACCCCACCTGAGCGGGCCATTGAATACCAGGTCACCGCGGGCCGCCCTCTGGCCGGAGTGGCGCTGCGCATCGTTGACGCCGACGGCAACGTTGCCCCGAACGACGGTCAGTCCCTGGGCGAGATCGAGGTCAGCGGGCCGTGGATCACGGGCAGCTACTACAAGAACCAGCGTC
>JAKAEN010000293.1 GCA_021818355.1 Actinomycetes bacterium
GCGGGCTTTCGGGGCGCACCGCTGGTCAGCCACGCCCTGGCCTCCATGCGCCGCTCGGGAATTGCGCGCCGGGCGGTGGTGGCCGGTGCGGTCGAACTTGACGGAGTCCTGGAGGACGAGGTCCTGCTGGTGAACCCGGAGCCGGCCCGCGGGCTGGCTTCGTCGCTGGCCATCGCGCGCGATTGGGCGCTGGCCGAGGGTGCCGAAGCCATGGTCATCGGCCTGGGTGACCAGCCGCTGATTCCGGCTTCGGCCTGGTCAAGACTTGCGAGCGCCGAAGGGGCGCCTATTATGGTGGCAACCTACCAGGGAAAGCGCCGCAACCCGGTGCGCATTGCCAGAGAGGCCTTCGACCTCCTGCCCGAGAGCGGAGACGAGGGAGCCAGGGTGCTTTTCGCATCGTATCCCACCCTCGTGCAGGAAGTGGAGTGCGAGGGAGAGCCCGTCGATATCGACACAGTTGAGGAGCTGGACGAATGGAACTGGTGAATAACTTTTCGGTCAAGGTCCCGGTCGATCGCGCATGGGCGCTGCTCACCGACGTGCAGAAGATCGCCCCCTGCCTTCCCGGCGCGACCTTGGAAGAGGTCGAGGGCGACGAGTACCGCGGCTCGGTAAAGGTCAAGGTCGGCCCCATCACCGCCGCCTACAAGGGTAAGGCGCGCTTCATCGAGATGGACGAGTCCGGCCACTCGGCGGTCTTGAAGGCGGAGGGACGCGACACCAAGGGCCAGGGGAATGCCTCGGCCACCGTGGCCCTCAAGCTGAATCCCGACGGCGACACCACCAACGTCAACGTCACCACCGACCTTGCCATCACCGGCAAGGTCGCCTCCTTCGGCCGCGGCGTGCTGGCCGACGTCTCCACCAAGCTGCTCGGCCAGTTCGTCGACTCCCTGGAGGAGCTGATCGCCTCGGAGGGCAAGGAGGCGGAGGCACCCGCTCCCGCCGCCGAAGGGGCCCCGGCCGCCGAGGCCCGCCCTGCCGAGCCCAAGCCTTTCGTGCCCAAGGAGGCCGAGCCGGTGGATCTCCTCGGCGTGGCAGGCTCGCCCATCATCAAGCGCGCCATTCCCGCCATAGCGGGCACCGTGTTCTTCCTGATCCTCGTCTTCCTCCGCCGGTCGCGCAAGCGGCGGGCGCGCAAGGGCTGAGTTGACCTCCTGGCCCGAGCCGGCTCCCGCGGATGCGGAGGCGGTGGCACGCCTCCTCGCGCGCGAGCCCGAGGGGCCCTACGCGGTGGTGGTACGTCGCGCGGATAGCGGCCTGCCGGCGGTCATCGCCTGTTGGCCCTTCATGGGCGGCGTCACCCCCATGCCCACGCTCTTCTGGCTCCTCGACCCCACCTTGGCCAGAGAGGTTTCCGTGGTCGAGTCCGCCGGGGCGGTCCGCCAGGCGCGGAGCGCCGTGGACGGTGCCGCTCTCGCCGAGGCGCATCGCCGCTACGCGTCGCTGCGGGACTCCCTGGTGCCCTCCGGCCATGGAGGGGCGCGGCCAAGCGGCGGGATCGGAGGCACGCGTCAAGGAGTGAAGTGCCTGCATGCGCACATGGCCTGGCATCTGGTCGGGGGTGGCGATCCGGTCATCGCCTGGGCTCTCGAGACCTTCCCCGGCGCGTTCTCACTTGCCGGTCTCGACGTAGGTCCCTTTCCTCGGGGCCTTGAGTCGCTGCAGCCGCTCCGGGGCGGCATCGAGGCTTCCTGGAAGCCGGGTTCAGCCGAGCGGCGAGAGATCGCCGGACTCCGATGCGAGCAGCGTGGGCAGGGTGCGTCCCTGGGTGTCCAGGGCAAGGAGCTCCTCGGGGAGGGCTTCGATCTGGGCACGATGGAAGGCGCGCGATTCGTTGAGGCTGGTGTGGCTCAGGCGCTCCCCCTCTTGCACCAGGACCTCCTGGGCGGGAGCTAGCTCGGCTACCTTCAGAGCGGCGGGCAGGTTCGCCTCGCCTTCACGCAGCCCCAATAGCTCAACGGCCAGCATCCCCTCGGAGGTGTAGCCCCTCAAGGGGTTCTTGGCGTGAGCGATGGTCTCCTTGTCGGCGGAGAGCTTGGCCACCCCACGCCCTTCGGCGGCGACCAGCTTGTAGACGAAGTTGCAGGTGGGATGCCCGGAGCCCGTTACCAGCCGGGTCCCCACCCCGAACGCATCTATGGGTGACTCGGCCAGGGCCGCTATCCGGTACTCGTCCAGGTCGCCTGAGTAGACGATGCGCGTCTTGTGCGCCCCCAGCTCGTCCAGGAGGGCCCGAGCACGCAGGGACTCCACTCGGGGGTCGCCGGAGTCGATGCGGATGGCGCCGATGCCGGTGCCGACGATCTCCACCGCCGTGCGGATCCCCTGCTCGATCTCGTAGGTGTCCACCAGGTAGGTCGTGTCCGCCCCTTGCGCCGCCAGCTGGGCACGGAAGGCGTCGGCCTCGGCCGCGTGGGCAAGTATGAAGGCGTGTGCCACGGTACCGGTGGTCGGTATGCCCCAGTCGCGTCCCGCTTCCAGGTTGGAGGTGGCGGCCGCGCCGACCAGGTAGGCGGCGCGGGCGGAGGCCACCGCCGCCAGCTCGTGCGTGCGGCGGGATCCCATCTCCACGATCGAGCGCCCGCCGGCCGCCTGCACCATCCGCGCCGCGGCGGAGGCCACCGCCGAGTCGAAGTTGTAGATGGAGAGCAGCACCGTCTCCAAGAGCAGGCACTCGGCAAAGGTGCCGTCCACCTGGAGCAGGGGGGTGAATGGGAAGTAGAGGCCACCTTCGGGTACGCCGCGGATGGTGCCGGAGAAGCGGTAGGTGGTGAGGTAGTCGAGTGCGGCCTTGGAGACGATCCGGTTGGTGGCCAGGAACTCGATGGCGCCATCGTCGAAGGTGAATCCCTCGAGAGCGTCCAGTGCGCGGGCCGTTCCCGCCACCACCCCGAAGCCGCGTCCCGTGGGCAGGCCTCGTGCGAAGAGTTCGAAGGTTGCCGGGAGCCAGGCGGTCCCATCGGCCAGGGCGGCGTCCAGCATGGTCAGTTCGTAGTGATCTGTAAGCAGGCCGGTGCTGGGTCTCATTCGCTCCCTATTCGCGCGTGATCCCTGCAAGTATAGGACGGCCCCTTTGAGCGGCCCAAGAGAGGGCGTTCAGGAGCCCGTCTCGCCGGCGGCTCCCACCGGGGCCCGCTTGGGCGTTGACGATCGGGGCCGGTTGATCAC
>JAKAEN010000039.1 GCA_021818355.1 Actinomycetes bacterium
GGACGAACTCGACAAGATCATGCTCGCTCCGGTGCCTTCCGCGGGCCTGCGCGTCCTTGTCGACACCGGCCTGGCGGACGAATTCCTGCCGGAGCTGCCCGCGCTGGCTCTGGAGCAGGATCCGATTCATCGGCACAAGGACGTGCTGGAACATACCTACAGCGTGGTCGACAAGACCAGCCCGGAGCTGGAACTGCGACTCGCTGCGCTCTTTCACGACGTCGGCAAGCCTGCCACGCGCCGCTACGACCCCTCGGGGGTGAGCTTCCACAACCACGACGTGGTGGGCGCGAAGATGACGAAGAAGCGCATGCGGGAGCTTCGCTACCCGGCCACCACCGTCAACACCGTTGCCAGGCTCGTCTACCTCCACCTTCGCTTCCACACCTACCAGGCGGGCTGGACCGACAAGGCGGTTCGTCGGTACGTCGTCGAGGCGGGTCCTCTGCTCGAGCCGCTCAACGAGCTGACTCTCGCCGATTGCACCACACGAAATCAGAAGAAGGTACGCATTCTTGAGGATCGGATGGCCGAACTCAAGGAAAGGATCGATGAACTGCGCGAGCGCGAGGAGTTCGAGGCGATCCGGCCGGAGCTCGATGGCACCGAGGTCATGGAGATACTGGGAATCCCGCCCTCGCCGGAAGTCGGAGTGGCAATGAAGTTCCTGCTTCAGCTGCGCCTGGACGAAGGTCTGCTTGGACGTGAGCAGGTGACGCAAAGGCTGCTCGCATTCTGGGCACAGCACGAGGCCCATGAAAATGCCGGCGACAACGCCGGCACCGCCTTGATCTGACCCGGCCTGCGTCGTCCGGACGAATCACGGCAGGCTCGCGCGACCAACTCTGAGATGGCCGAGTGTTATGGCGATGGAGATGCCGGTACAGGCGGGGACGTGGAAGAGGGGTGGGCGATCGCCCACCCCTCTTATTTCGTACAACCGTTGCGAGCCAATCGCTCGGGGGGTTATCCGCGAGCGAACTCCTCGACCATGTCACGCGCGACGTTGTCGCGATACTGAACCGGAGGCGACTTCATGAAGTACGCCGACGGGCCGAGCAGCGGTCCGCCGATGCCGCGATCCTTGGCCACCTTGGCGCAGCGCAGGGCGTCGATGATCACGCCGGCGGAGTTGGGGGAATCCCACACCTCGAGCTTCAGCTCGACGTTCAGCGGGACGTCGCCGAAGTTGCGCCCCTCCAGCCGGATGTAGGCCCACTTGCGATCCTCGAGCCATGCGACGTGATCGGACGGTCCGATGTGCACGTTGTTCGCCTCGATGCCGTTGTCGAGCTGGCTCGTGACGGATTGCGTCTTGGAGATCTTCTTGGACTCCAGACGCTCACGCTCGAGCATGTTCTTGAAGTCCATGTTTCCGCCGACGTTCAGCTGGTAGGTGCGGTCCAGGACCAGACCGCGATCCTCGAACAGCCGAGCCAGCATGCGGTGAACAATGGTCGCACCCACCTGGCTCTTGATGTCGTCGCCGACGATCGGCACGTTGGCCTCGGTGAACTTGGCGGCCCATTCGGGGTCGGAGGCGATGAACACCGGGATGGCGTTCACGAAGGCCACCTTGGCATCGATCGCCGCCTGGGCGTAGAACTTTTGGGCCGCCTCGGACCCGACGGGCAGGTAGCTGACGAGGACGTCGGCGCCGGTTTCGCGAAGAACCTTGACCACATCCACCGGCTCGGCCGGGGACTCCTCAATCGAGTTCAGGTAGTACTTGCCCAGACCGTCCAGAGTCGGGCCGCGCATCACCGTCACGCCGAGCTCGGCCACGTCGGCGAACTTGATCGTGTTGTTAAGTCCGCCCCACATGGCCTTGGAGACGTCCACGCCGACCTTGGTCGCGTCGACGTCGAAGGCCGCAACGAACTCGATGTCACCGACGTGGTAGCCGCCCAGGGCCACATGCATCAGCCCGGGAACCTGCTCGTCGGCATGCGCGTTGCGGTAGTACTCGACGCCCTGGATAAGTGAGTTGGCGCAGTTGCCCATGCCGGCAATCGCCACCCGTACCTTCTTGTCGCCCATCTGCTCCCTTTCGTTTCTCGTCATTGCCGCCGCACCGATGGGCGGCGGGCCCTTTCAGTGAATTTCCACGCTTTCGGTGGCCGCGTCCGCTTCCAGCCATCCGAGGACCGACTTCACGAAGCCGATCTCCGAATCCAGTAGCTCCGCCAACCGCCGATGGATCTGCGCCCTCAGGCCACCTTCGTGGACGGCGGCACGTGAACGGGCACGCCTCTTTCCTTCCAGCGTCAACAGTCGTTCGCGGGTCCGCTCCGCAACCATCGAGCGGTCTGCGTCCTGTGCCAAGTAGAGCCAGGCCATGAACTCGCCCTCTGATTCGAGCGGAAGCGTCTCCAGCAATTGTGCGTGCAGCTTTCTACCCACGTCCGTGATGCGAAAGACCCGCTTCTGGCGAACGGAGCGATCTCCCTGCCCAAGGGAGGACGATCGCGCGCTTCTCTCCAACGACAGGGCAAGATCGCCCGTCAAGGAGCCCGTGGCTCCAATGAAGGCGGGTCCGGCCTCGACGTAGGACGCCACCGCTCCCCGCTCCTCCAGGCGCGCCAGCGCCGGATAGAGGGAGCCGAAGGAGAACTGGAAGAGGGGACCGGCTGTCTCGGCCAGGCTCTTGCGGATCTGATAGCCGTGCATTTCGCCGCTGCGAAGCAAGGACAAAACCGCCAGGTCCAGCAGCTGTGACGGTGCCTTCCTCATCCTCTCACCTCCTCGCAAATGCCGGTTTGCTATATCAGCCCGATATATCAACTGATATTTCAGTGAGCAATACTAGCCGAGACGCGCGCCGATGGCGCAGCCCCTCTTCCCACGGCTGCGCCCGCCCGAAACCGAACCTCCGGGGCATGCTCGGTAGCATGTCTAAAGAGATGGAGATCCGGGCAAAAGTGCAGCCGATGTGGGAGAGCGACGACAGGACCGTCGACTATGCCCTGGCGCGCCTGGCCGTGCTGCGCGAATTCCGGAAAGGGCGTCTTTCCAAGCCGGAGGTGTGCGACGCCCAACCCGAGTTGATCCGAGCGGCGTCTCATCTTGGCCGGCCGAAGCCGGAACCCTGCCCCGTCTGCGAGAGCGAGAGCCTGGTCTCGGTCATGTACGCCTTCGGCCCCAAGCTGCCTGCGCACGGCCGCTGCCTGGAAGGTCCCGCCGACCTATCCAAGCTGACAACCTCGGCAAACACCAACAAGGTGTACGAGGTCGAAGTCTGCCTGGCATGCCGCTGGAACCATCTGGAGCGGATGTCCGTGCTCGGCGCCGGGGACGCGGCCACGGCCTGAAGCCGCGAAAATCACGGCGGACCGGATCATCGGCCCCTCGAGCGGCTGATAACCTTTCATTTGGTGCCTGCAGCTTCGAGCGCGGGACACTGGAGGTGAAGATCATGCACACCGAACGTGTGACTGTTCCTTTCGTCCGCTCGTCGAAGGTGCGTAACGGCTCCGAGCCCTTGACAATGGTTACGGCCTACGACTTCCCGGGGGCCCGCATGGTTGACCGTGCGGGGGCGGACATGATCCTGGTGGGGGATTCGCTCGCCATGGTTGTCCTGGGTCATCCCGACACCCTTTCGGTGACTGTCGAGGACATGGCCCACCACACCAAGGCTGTGGCTGCCGCCAAGCCATTGGCGCTCGTGATCGCCGACATGCCTTGGATGAGCTATCACACCGGCAAGCGGGACGCGGTCAAGGCGGCCGCAAAGCTCATCAGGGCCGGTGCCGAAGCGGTCAAGATAGAGGGTGGCGCAAAGCGAGCCAAGGCCATCAAGGCAATCGTCGACGCCGAGATCCCCGTGGTCGGCCATCTCGGGCTCACCCCCCAGTCGGTCAACGCGATGGGTGGCTTCAAGGTCCAAGGCAAGACGGCGGAGGCTGCTCGCGCGCTGGTGGACGATGCTCTCGCGGTGCAAGAGGCGGGGGCGTTCACCGTCGTGCTCGAGGGCATCCCCGATGCATTGGCTCGGGTGATAACCGAGAAGCTGGAGGTGCCGACTATCGGGATCGGCGCCGGTGCCGGCTGCGATGGCCAGGTGCTGGTCTTCCACGACGTGCTCGGGATCACCGAGGGCCGGCGGCCCAAGTTCGTGAAGACCTACGCTGAGCTGGAGACCATCGGCGTGGAAGCGCTTGGCCGTTTTGTGAAGGAAGTCCGGACCGGGCACTTCCCACTCGACGAGCACTCGTACCACGATACGACCGGCGAGATCGGCAAGATCTACGGCTGAAGCCCGGCGGTGTGGAGATCGGGGCCAGGGATGGCCCCGTCGCCCAAGCGAGGGCACCTTCCGGCCGTCGCGCCGTTTGTACACCAGGACGCCCGCCTTGCTCCCAATGAGCGATCTGTGCGATCCCAGGTCGGCATCGACACAGTCCTCGATGCCCGGCATAGACGTTCGTCCTTGCCATCGTGCCGTATGAGCCGAAGTAGGCCAACGGAGAGTTTGTCCGCTCGTCGACGGAAATATTACCGCACTTGCCTTTGAGCCCGGAGGGCGACGGGTAGGCTTGGCTGCCGGGTTGCAGATCGGTACTTGCGAGACCTTTGGCGTCGTGAACAGGGAGGTGCGGCGCTGGCACCAGCAGAGGGCAAGGCGGCGAAGAGCCGCGCGCGACGCACAGAGATCTTGAATTGCGCAATCGAGATCCTTGGCACCGAAGGCGCATCCGGCTTGACCCACCGGGCGATCGATCATCGTCTGGGCTTTCCGGAGGGAACCACTTCCAACTACTTCCGAACCAAGCTCGCCATTCTCGAGGCTGCGCAGGAATCCATGTGGAAGTCGGACATGGAGGAAATGCACCGCATTCTCGAAGCGGCAGCCGACGATCGATCGTCAGTGGCCTCCGGCTCAGATGTGGCGATATCGGTGATAGAGGCCTGGATGCGGGGTGAGGGGGGCCGCCTCCGCCAGCGAGCAAGAATGGAAATACAACTCCTCGCACCCAACTCCGACGAGCTTTGGCTTCAGGCCAGGAATTTCAGCACAAGCACGCGCGACTCCATCGCGAGGTTCCTCGACGATATGGGACTCCAGGGAACCGAGGACCACGTGCGGATACTACAGGCACTGGGCAATGGCCTGATTCTGGATCGAGTGCTATGGGGCCGGGAAGGATCGCCGCTCTCGGCCGACGCACTCAAGCAGACGCTCACCGCGATATTCGAATCCTGGAAATGAACACCACGACGTCTTATTGGCCGGCGGCCACGCCCACACCGGCGAGGCACGTCTCCGCCCGGCGCGCAAAGCAGCGCATGGAGCGAGTAGGATAACTGCGCTGAATTGTGGGCCAGTCCCACCCGCCCTGTTCCCCGCGTCGCTGTGGGGGACCCCCGGCCAGTTCGGGGTCCGTAGGAGGAGATGCATATTGTCACGTCCGTATGAACTCATGGTCATACTTGACTCCAAAGTCGCCGATGGCGAAGCCGAGGGAGTCATCACCAGGGTTTCCGATCTGATCACCCAGGATGGCCAACTGCACGAGGTGAACCGTTGGGGTCGCCGCAAGCTGGCGTATGAGATCAACAAGAACCAAGAGGGCAACTACGTCGTCTTCGAGTTCTCCGCCGGCCCCGAGGCCGTGGCCGAGATCGATCGCGTTCTTTCGATCGCAGATCCCGTCATCCGTCACAAGGTCGTTCGTCTGCCTGAGCGCGTAGCCGCCCGCATGCGCACTGCCGGTTCGAATTCGAACGAGCAATAGCGAGTCCCTCGCTAGACAAACCTGGAGTTAGACATGTCCAGCGGTAACACCGTCTTCCTGGTTGGCAACGTGACCAAGGACCTCGAACTGAGGTACACCCAGTCAGGACTTCCCAACGTAACCTTCGGTATCGCAGTCTCTCGTCGCTGGCAGAACCGTCAGACCAACGAGTGGGAGGAAGCGACCTCCTACTTCGACGTGGTTTGCTGGCGAGAGCTGGCGGAGCACGCCCACGAGAGCCTTTCCAAGGGCTCCCGCGTCATCGTCGTCGGACGCCTTGAGCAGCGCTCGTGGGAGAACGAAGACGGCCAGAAGCGCTCGAAGGTCGAGGTCATAGCCGACGAGGTCGGACCCAGCCTGCGGTGGGCAACCGCCCAGCTGGCACGCACGGAGCGCAGGCAGCGCTCGAGCGAGAGTTCAAGTTACACGGAGCCGGCGACCGAGATCGTCCCGAGCTCATTCATCGACGAAGAGGATCCGTTCTAAATGGCAAGAGGCGAAAAGGGCTCTTCACGCAGGGCCCCCAAGGACACCAACAAGAAGATCAAGAAGAAGGTCTGCTCCTTCTGCGCTCGCAAAGTCGACTACATCGACTACAAGGACACCGAGCCGCTGAAGAAGTTCGTCAGCGAGCGCGGCAAGATCAGGGCGCGCCGTGTGACCGGCAACTGCGACCAGCATCAGCGCGCGGTGGCTATGGCCATCAAGAACGCGCGCGAGATGGCACTGCTGCCCTACACGCAGCGGATGATCGCCGAGCGCACCTCACTGCGCGGACCCCGTGCCGCCCAGGCTCCCGTCGAGGCCCCCGAGGCCGTTTCCGAGGAGACCGCCGCTGAGGAGACCGCCGCTGAGTTGGTCGCCGAAGAGGGAGAGGAGTAGCCGATGCAGGTCGTATTGCGCGCGGACCAACAGAATTTGGGAAAGCGTGGCGACATCGTTGAGGTCGCCGACGGATACGCGAGGAACTACCTCCTTCCCAAGGGCTTGGCCATCGTGGCCACCGCAGGAATCAAGTCGCAGGCCGAAGCCATGCGCCGGGCTCGCGATCTCCGGGACCGCAAGGCTCGTGAAGGAGCCGAGGAGATTGCTCGCAAGATCTCCGGCGCCACCATCACCCTGGCCGGCAATGCCGCACACGACGGCAAGCTCTACGGTTCCGTGGGTGTTTCCGAGATCGTGGATGGCATTCGCGCCAGCCTGGGTGTCGAGGTCGATCGACGGGCCGTCAAACTCGACGAGCCGATTCGCGAGACCGGCTCCCGCGAAATCGCCGTGCTTCTCCATCCGGAGGTTCAGGCCTCGCTGACGGTCGTCGTAAGCGAGTAGGTCTTCCCCGCACGGGGACGACCCTCTTTGATGGCCGCGGCTCAAGAGCTGCGGCCATTCTTGTCTCTGAATTGTGTGACGGGGGAGTGGCTTGGCAAGGCAGATCCAGAGGCGCGACGCCAGTTCGGCGCAGAACGCCCTAGAGAGGGCAATTCCTCACAACTTGGAGGCCGAGGAGTCGCTGCTGGGAGCGATGCTTCTTTCGCGTGACGCCATCGCCGACGCGCTGGAGTTCTGCCAAGCCGCCGACTTCTACAAGCCTTCCCATGCGGCGGTATTCGAAGCCCTGACCGAGCTGCATACCCGCGGAGACTCCATCGACCCGGTCAGTGTCTCCGAGGAGCTGCGCAGGCGCGACACCTATGACCTGGTTGGCGGCACGGCCGCTCTTCTCGAGTTGCAGGCAAACACGCCCGCCGTGGCGAGCGCCTCGCGCTATGCGCGGATCGTCGAGGAGTACTCGCTACTGCGCAAGCTGATCAAGGTTGCCGGTGAGATCTCCGAACTGGCCTACTCGGTTCCGGAGAACGTGGGAGCAGTGCTGGACCTGGCCGAATCCCTGATCTTCGAGGTTTCGCAGCGCAAGTCGACCGATTCCCTGGTCTCCATCAAGGAAGTCCTGCTTCGCACCTTGGACGACTTGCAGGCCCAATACGAGAACCCCGACAACGTCACCGGCATCAGCACAGGCTTCTTCGAGCTGGACGAGATCCTCTCGGGCATGCAGCGCTCGGCGCTGATAATCGTCGGTGCCCGCCCGGGAATGGGCAAAACCTCCTTCGCGCTGGGCATAGCCACTCATGTGGCAAGCCGCTCCAACCTGCCGGTCCTCGTCTTTTCGCTGGAGATGAGCCATCTGGAATTGACCCAGAGGATTCTCGCCTCCGAAGCGCGAGTCGACTCGCGCAAGATGCGCACCGGCAACCTGTCCGAGGAGGACTGGAGCCGCATATCCCGCGCTTTGGGCCATTTGGCGGAGGCCCCGATCTACATCGACGACAACGCGCACGTGACCATACTCGACATCCGCGCCAAGGCGCGCCGGTTGAAGGCGGCCACGGGTGGCCTTGGCCTGGTGGTCGTGGATTATCTCCAGCTGATGTCGGGCGGGTATCGCTCCGAGTCCCGACAGATGGAAGTCTCGGAGATTTCGCGTGGCATGAAGCTGCTGGCGCGCGAGCTCGACGTTCCCGTGCTTGCGCTCTCACAGCTTTCGAGAAATCTGGAGATGCGCTCCGACAAGCGGCCGGCATTGGCCGATCTGCGCGAGTCCGGATGCCTTGCCGGCTCGACGCAAGTCGCCGTCGATTCCGATGGGAACACGGTGAGCATCGAAGCGCTTTGGCGATTCTTCGGTCACCCCGGCATGCAACTGGTTGCAATGGACAGGCAGGGCCGGATGGTTCCCGGACGCATCCGCGATGTCCGCTTCTCCGGCGTGAAGCCGCTCTACCGGCTGCGCCTTAAGTCGGGGCAGAGCGTGGATGCCACTCCCAATCACCGCTTCTACACGCGACGCGGTTGGAAGATGCTCTGGCAGCTGAATACCGGAGACCAGCTGGCGGTGCATGCTCCCTCCGCGGTAGGCAAGGTTGCCGCGCTCTGCGCCGTGGGCTCGGGAGCCAGAGCGGGAGGCGGCGCCGAGGATGTCCAGCCCGGTTTCGAGAGCGTGGCATCGGCGGAGTTCCTCGGCTGGGGACCGACCTTCGACATCACGGTGGACGAGCACGAGAGTTTTGTCGCAAATGGCATGGTCGTGCATAACAGCCTGGAGCAGGATGCGGACGTGGTGATGTTCATCTATCGCGACGAGGCCTACAACGCCGAGACCATGGACAAGGGGATTGCGGAGATCCTGGTCTCCAAGCATCGCAACGGACCAACCGGCGTCGCCCGCCTCTCCTTCCTGGAGAGCTACACGAAGTTCGCCAACATGGCCCGGTCTCACGGCGGCTGACGGCTTTCGCGCCGGGATTGCCCGGTCCCTCGTGGTGCGACTTGGAGACTAAAACTAAGCACGTTAGCCTTTTGGGGTGATATTGTCGCGGCGCCGGCCATCCATCGTCGCTGCTCGGGTCTTACCGGTGAACCGGATCTGAACCATGAGCGCGGCTGGGCGTAGCCGGCTCGAAGTGGGGAAATAAGGAGCGCGCGCAACGATGGAGAGACTGTTCGAGCCGCTGGCGATCGGCCCGGTAACCATCAAGAACAGGATCTTCTCCTCCGGGCACGACACTGTGATGGCCGAAGACGGGCTGGTCACCGATCAGCTTGTTGAATACCATCGCGCTCGTGCCGAGGGCGGCGCAGGCCTGATAGTGATGCAGGTATCAGGGGTGCACGAGAGCGCTCGGTACACCTCACACGTGTTGATGGCGACGGAAGACTCGAGCATTCCGGGGTATGCCAAAGTGGCCGCCGCCGTTCATCCCAGTGGCTGCAAGATTTTCGGCCAGCTTTTTCACCCGGGCCGCGAGGTGATGGAGTCTCAAGACGGGTCCATGCCCGTCACCTGGAGCGCCTCTTCGGTCCCCAACGAGCGCTTCAAGGTGATGCCGCGTGAGCTCGACGAAAGAACTATCGCCGAGATCGTCGTCGGATATGCAGCCGCCGCGCTGCGCCTTCAGGCGGGAGGTCTCGACGGGGTGGAAGTGGTTGCCAGCCATGGATACCTGCCGGCCCAGTTCCTCAACTCTTCCGTCAATCGGCGCTCCGACTCCTACGGAGGGGATCTCGGGAATCGCCTGCGCTTCCTTCGTGAGATTCTCGAGGCGGTCAGGGCTGCGGTCGGGCCGACCATGGCGGTGGGCATCCGCATCTCCGGCGACGAGCTCGACCCCTCCGGCCTTGTCGAGGACGACGCGCTGGCCGCATGCGCCGAGCTCGACCGATTGGGACTGCTCGATTACGTGAGCGTCACGGTGGGCACCTCAGCAAGCCTGTCGGGCTCCGACCACATCGTGCCTCCGATGAGCTATGCGGTTGGCTACACCGCCTCCTACGCGGCCAGGGTCAAGAAAGTCGTCAAGGTCCCCGTCCTGGTGGCCGGGAGGATCAACCAGCCTCAGGACGCCGCCCGGATCATCGAGCAGGGGAGCGCCGACGCCTGCGCGATGACCCGGGCCTTGATTTGCGATCCCGAGATGCCGGCAAAGGCGATGGAGGGCCGCGCCGAGGAGATTCGCGCCTGCATCGCGTGCAACCAGGCCTGCATCGGACATTTTCACGCCGGGTACCCGATCTCCTGCATCCAGCACCCGGAAACAGGCAGGGAACTCCTCTACGGCCGAATCCGGAGGGCGACGGTTTCCCGAAATGTCGTGGTCATAGGCGGCGGGCCGGCGGGCCTGAAGGCCGCTGCGGTGGCCGCGGAGCGGGGCCATTCCGTAACTCTTTTCGAGGCCCGGAGCCGCCTCGGGGGCCAGGTGCGGCTGGCGTCGGCCCTTCCTGAGCGCGAGGAGTTCGGTGGCGCCATCGACAACCTCTACGGCGAGGCCTCGCGAGCCGGTGCGCGTTTCGAGCTTGGCCATGCGGCAACTGCCGACGAGGTCAGGCGGATGGCCCCGGCCGCGGTCGTCGTCGCCACCGGCGCAAAGCCCAGAAGGCCCGAACTCGAGACGATGGGCACGCCCTCGATAAGCGACGCCTGGGCTGTGATCTCGGCGGGAGGAAGGCTGAAGCCCCAAGGGCGGACGGTTGTCGCCGATTGGCGTTCCGACTGGGTCGGCATCGGCGTGGCGCGGATGCTGGCGGCCAACGGCCATTCGGTGGTTATCGCGGTAGGTGGTTACGCGCCAGGGGAATCCCTGCAGCAGTACGTGCGCGACTCGCTGGTGCGCTCGCTCTATCGCGAGCGCATCGAGATCATGCCCTTGGTGAGGATCGTCGGTGCGGACGAGGACAGCGTCTACCTTCAGCACGTGCTGACCGGTGAGCCTGTGATCGTCGAGCAGGCCTACAACCTGGTGCTCGCCCAAGGGAGCCTTCCCGAGGACGAGCTGCTCAGGGAGCTGGCGGGGGACGAGAACCTGAGCGTGACGGGAATCGGGGACTGCCTCGCCCCCCGAACCGTGGAGGAGGCGGTTCTGGAGGGCCTGAGGGCGGCCTGGACGATCTGAGGCGGCCGGCCCTTCCGGACGAAACGCTTTCTGCCCCAATAGCCTTTAATGCAAAGCATTCGATTGCCGCCGGGCGCGTGCCATGGGCTTCGCATTTCGGCGCTTTCACGGAGAGGAGTGGCAAATGGAGCTGCGCAGGCTTGGCAATAGTGGCCCCGAGGTTTCGGCGCTCGGTCTTGGCTGCATGGGTATGAGCGAGTTCTACGGCCCATTTCAGGAGGCTGACGGCATCGCTCTCATCAACCAGGCCCTCGACCGGGGGGTGACCTTCCTCGACACGGCCGACATGTACGGCCCTTTCAAGAACGAGGTGCTCGTCGGCAAGGCGATCGCGTCGCGTCGCTCCGAGGTCTTCCTGGCCACCAAGTTCGGGAACGTGCGCGGCGAGAATCGCGAGTTCCTGGGCATCAACGGTTCCCCGGAGTACGTGCGAAATGCGTGCGAGGCGTCGCTCAGGCGCCTTGGAGTGGAGACCATCGATCTCTACTACCAGCACCGCGTGGACACGCGAGTGCCAATCGAAGAGACCGTCGGGGCCATGGCTGAGCTCGTCCGGGAGGGCAAGGTCCGCTATCTAGGCCTCTCGGAGGCCTCGGCGGCCACCATCCGGCGCGCTCACGCCGTGCATCCGATCACGGCGCTGCAGACGGAGTATTCGCTCTGGACGCGCGATCCCGAGGACGGAGTTCTCGAGGCGACGCGTGAACTCGGGATCGGCTTTGTCGCATACTCGCCACTCGGCCGCGGCTTCTTGACGGGCTCCATTCGCACCCTGGAGGACCTGGATCCGACAGACACACGCCGCAACCATCCGCGCTTCAAGGAGGGGAACTTCGAAGGCAACCTTCGTCTCGTCGACGCGGTTCGCGAAGTGGCCGCGGATAAGGGAGTGACCCCCGCCCAACTTGCCCTGGCCTGGGTCCTCTCCCGTGGCCGCGACGTGGTGCCCATTCCTGGCACGCGGAAGCTGGCCAGGCTGGAGGAGAACCTGGGGGCGCTCTCGGTGCGTCTCGACGACGATGACCTGGCACGGATCGAGTCGGCGTTCCCGAAGGGCGCCACTTCCGGGGATCGCTACCCGGACATGTCCACCGTCAACCGCTAGGCCCGGTTCACCCTGCCCTGCCCAGTGCGGGCGGTTGAAGTCCTCGATCGACAGTAGACCGCCCGCCACGGCGCAAGGATTTGACACGCATTCCGGGTCTTCGTCTCAAGCCGTTCGGGCTGTTGGCCGATAGTCCGTGCAACACGCCGCCCATCGCGGACTTGACGAAAAGGGGAGAGCCGCCGGGATGAGTTCCGAGGCACTGCTGGCACGACAACCGATTTTTGACCAGCGCCTCGAAGTGGTGGGTTACGAGCTTCTCTTTCGCGGAGCGTTGCATGCTCCGGAGGCGCAGTCGGCCCAAGACGGGGATCTCATGACTGCCCAGGTGATGGTCGACGCCTTCATCCTTGGAATCGACCGCCTTGCTGGCGGAAAGCACCTCTTCATCAACGCCGATCGCCGCATTCTCACCGGCGCTGTGCCCATCGTCTTCCCCCCCGAGAAGACCGTCGTCGAAGTTCTGCACCCATTGGCGCTCGATGACGACGCCCGTGCCGGAGTGAGTTCGCTTGCCCAGGCGGGCTACACCATCGCGCTCGATGGCTTCGGCTGGTTCGACGGCGCCGAGGAGCTGCTCAAACTAGCGGCATACGTGAAGATCGATGTCCGATCCCACGACCTCGAGGAGATCGAAGACCTCCTGGAGCGTGTACGCGCCTTCGGAGTCAAGTCGGTGGCCCTGAAGGTGGAGACCTGGGACGAGCTGGAGAAGTTCACCGAACTTGGTTTCGACCTCTTCCAGGGTTACGTTCTTTCGCGCCCTCAGGTGATCTCGGAAAAGACCCTCGTCCCTTCCCAGGTGACCAACTTGCGCCTCGCCGCGGAGCTGGCCGACAGCGACGGCTCGTTCGAGAAAGTCGTGGACCTGGTCCGGGTCGACCCCGCGCTGGGTTACCGGGTCCTGCAGGCTGCGAGTGAAGGGCCGGAGCGCGGTTTGCGCCGCAACGTGAGGACCCTCAACGATGCGCTGGTGATGCTGGGGTGGCGAAGGCTTCAGAGCTGGGTCATCCTCATGCTCCTCGTCGAGCCCAAGAGCATGTCCTCGGAGCAGGTGTCCACGGCCCTAATACGGGCACGCCTGTGTGAACTTCTGGCATCCCAGGTGGATCCGGCAATGGCGAACGCCGCTTACTTGACGGGCCTCTTGGCGAGCATGGATCTCCTGCTGGGAGTGCCGGTCGAGAGCGTGGTGAAGACCCTGGATGTTGCCCCGGAGATCACCACCGCGGTGGTGGGCCTGGAGGGCAGGCTCGGAAGGGTATTGGCCGAGGCCGAGTTCCTGCAGCTCGGGATCGGGGCGATGGACTACGGAGCGGGAGCGATGCTCGATTCGGAGTCGATGCAGGCCGCATATTTGGACGCGGTCCACTGGGGTGACGAGATGACACGCGCGCTATTGAGCGTGGGAGACCCGCAGGCCCGATAGTGCCGCCATCCCGGCGGCGCTGATTCCTGCGCCCCTGCTCCGCAAACGGCCACCCGCTCGCACCAGGTTGTCGCGTGCCGGGCCCGAGGGCCGGAGGTCACTCCGGCCCTCGGGCCACTGTGACGGGTTATTCGTCAGCGACGATCGAACCGACCCGGTCCGCGATTCCCGGATCCTTTCGCACCAGCGACATCGAGTAGACGACGGCGACGACAAGTATCGCCAGCGCGATGTAGGGATACCAGTTGTATGGTGCCGACTGCCCGGGCTCGGCCAGGAAGTAGAGCGGGATGACGATGGCGATGGCGCCGAGGATGGGCAGAACGCCGTGGCGGATGCCGCTGAACTCGCTGGGCCGGTACTTCCGGTAGTAGAACGGCAGGGCAAGGTTGGCGAAAAGGTAGACGAGCAGCACCAGGATCGTTCCCATGGTGGAGGACTCGGCGAAGAAGTTCACCGGATCCATTGCCTTTCCGCCTACCAGGTTGGAGATCGCCCAGCCCAGGATGATTACAAGCGAAATGCCCACGAAGAGCATGATCGCGTTCATGGGGGTCTTGCGCTCGGCGTGGACCTTGCCGATCCAGGCGGGCAGCAGGCCCTCGCGTCCGGCGTTGAAGACCAGGCGTGCCTGGGAGTTGGTGCCCGCTATGAGGGCGCCGAGGGTCGAGGTCATTCCGGCCAGGTACGCGAAGAAGGCGGCTGCGCCGAGCACCCCTTGCGCCACGGTGATGAAGGGGATCGCGGCGTTGCCGAGGGCGGTGACGTTGTCGCCGAAGCCGCTGACGGTCGCGTATGCGAAGACCACGTAGGAGACCACCATGATGGCAATCGAGGCGAAAACGGCCCGTGGCACGTTGCGGCGTGGATTCTCGGTTTCCTCCGCCAGCGCGGCAGAGTTTTCCCAGCCGATGAAGAGGTAGACGGCGAGCGGGAAGCCCTTGGCCAGGCCGGTGAAGCCGTCGGTGATCTTCCCGGGATTGAACGGGGCGAGCGAGAGGTGGCCGCCGTGCTTGATGAGCGCCGCCACCGAGACCACCACCAGCACCACCATCTCGAAGGCGAAGAAGAAGCCTGCGATCTTTGTCGACAACGCCACGCCGCGGATCATCATGAACACGGCGCCGGCGGCGAAGATGGCCGTGAAGATGCCCCAGGGGACGTTGACTTTGAAATAGTGCTCCAGGATGATCGAGAAGAAGCCACCCGAAATGACGATCACCGAGGCCATTGCGATCATGTATCCGGCGCCGGCGATGAGTGCGGTCGATACGGCGCTGGTCGGGCCGAAGGACTTGCCGATGAAGGTGATGAAGCCGCCCGTAGAGGGCTGGG